>NZ_JBOGBT010000075.1:0-137319 GCF_051656365.1 Silvania sp.
CTTTGTGGTCTGGTTCTGGCTGGATGACAGCCCGTCGAAGGCGCGCTGGCTGACCGACGATGACAAAGCCTGTCTGAATGAGATGCTCGAGGCAGATCGCCTGAATGCCATCAGCACCCAGCAGCGGGAAAAAGCCACCCTGGTACCGACGCAGCGCAGCATGTTCCGCGAGCTGTTCACCCCGACGATCATGCTCTATACGCTGGCCTACTTCTGCCTGACCAACACCCTGAGCGCCCTGAGCGTCTGGACGCCGCTGATCCTGCGCAGTTTCAACCAGGAGAGCAGCAACGTGACCATCGGCTTGCTAAGCGCCATTCCGCAGGTGTGTACCATCGTGGCGATGGTGTGGTGGAGTAAGCGTTCAGATAAGTACAACGAGCGTAAGATCCATACCCTGCTGCCGTACCTGTTTGCCGCTGCGGGCTGGATCCTGACCGCTTCCAGCCGCGATCCGATGCTGCAGTTCACCGGGATTATCATGGCCTCGGCCGGTGCCTTTGCGGCAATGGTGATTTTCTGGACCACGCCTGACCGCGCCATCTCGCTGCGCGCCCGTGCGCTGGGGATTGCGGTGATCAACGCCACCGGGATGACCGGTGCCGCGCTGGGTCCGCTGCTGATGGGCTGGATGAAGGATGTCACCGGCAACTTTAACGCTGGGATCTTTATGGTGGCCGGGTTCCTGGTGCTGGGCGCGGTGGTGATTGCATTGATTCCGATGCAGAAGCCCGAACCGCAGTCGTAATGGTATGAACGTTTAAGCCCGGAACGGCAGCGCTGTTCCGGGTTTTTTTGTTATTCGGACACTACCGGTTTGACCCGCACCCCAGCCAGTACCATCACCATCGCCGCCACCAGCAACACGCCGCTGGCGGTAAATACTCCACTGGCACCGTTAAGATCGAACACTGCTCCGCCCCCTGCCGCGCCGGCGCTGATCGCCAGTTGAATCGACGCAACCATCAAGCCACCCGCACTTTCGGCCTCGTCAGTGACGGTGGTCGCCAGCCAGGTTGACCAGCCCACCGGCACCAGCCCAAAGGCGAAGCCCCAAAGGGTGACCAGCAGACCGTCGACCATCGCCAGATGACCAAAGGCTACCATCAGCAGCGCGAGGATCCCCATTGCGAACGGTACCAGTGCCAGGGTCAGACGCAGATTGCGCGCCAGCAGATGCCCGGCAATCGAAGTGCCAACAAAGTTCGCCACGCCAAAGCCGAGCAAAATCAGCGAGACGGTCTCGACGTTCGCCTGCCCCACCGTCTCAAGGAACGGCCGCAGGTAGGTAAAGAAGGCAAAGTGACCGCTGAAAATCAGGATTGTCGCCAGCAGACCGCCCATCATCCCCGGACGGCGCAGCACCCGCACCAGCGTGCGCAGGCTGCCGCTGTTCTCCGGGCGCATCGACGGCAGAACCCACAGCTGCCACACCAGCGCCAGCAGGCTCGGGATGACGCAGAGCAGAAACACGTTGCGCCAGCCGATCAGGCTGCCGAGATAGCTCCCCAGTGGAGCCGCCACCACGGTGGCAATCGACACGCCGGAGAAGATAATCGCCAGTGCTTTTGGCACATCGCTGGCGGGCACCAGCCGCATGGCGGTGGCGGTGGACATCGCCCAGAAGCCGCCAATCGCCACACCCAGCAATAAGCGCCCCATCAGCAGCACGTGCAGCGACGGGGCGAAGGCCACCATCAGGCTGGAGACGATCTGCAGCACCGAGAAGAACATCAGTACCCAGCGACGATCGATACTTTTAGTGGCGGAGGTGATCAGCAGGCCGGTGACCAGCGCCACCAGCGCGGTGGCGGTGACCGATTGCCCGGCGACGCCCTCGCTGACGCCAAGACTTTCGGCCATTGGCGTCAGCAGGCTGGCGGGTAAAAACTCGGCGATGATAAGGCCGAACACCCCCAGCCCCAGCGACCAGACCGCGCGCCAGGCGGGGACAATAGGCGCGCTGGCCTCGTTTGCGCTGATGGATGAATTCATCTGTTACTCTCCGGTTATTAATATGTGACGTATGTCGCAAATCATAGGAAGTTCCCCGCAGACGATCTATGACATATAATCTCCAATTATTGATTAATCGTCCGGGAATCCCGTAATGCCCCTCCAGCCCCCTGATATGATCAGCGAATTACTGCGCGGCATGCGCCTGTCGGGTGTCAGATACCGACGGATTGTCGCCAGCGCGCCGTTTGGCGTGGCCTTTGGCTTTGCCCCCGGTAAGGCCCAGTTTCACTTTGTCAGCCGTGGCCCGGCGGTACTGCGCATGCGCAGCGGGGCGCGCTTTGCGCTCAACAGCGGCGATGCGTTGTTTATCCCCAACGGCGATCCCCATGACCTGCTCTCAGACGACAATGCGACGGTAATACCGGTGACGGCTTTTCCGAGCGAGCCGATCTGCAACACGGTGTGTGATATTCACTGCGAGCCCTGTCCAGACAGCGACAATGTAGTGATATTCAGTGGATGTATGGATTTCGAGCTGGGTGGGATGCAGCCGCTGATCAAAGCGATGCCGGAAGTGATGATGGTGAGTCGCCTGATGTCCACCTGGCCGGAGATCCACCCGCTTCTCGCCGCTATGGAGCGGGAATCGATGGCGCGGCAGGTCGGTTTTGCCGGGATCCTCGCCCGGCTTGCCGACGTGGTGGCGGCGCTGATCGTGCGCGGCTGGGTCGAGGCGGGCTGCGGCAAAGCCACCGGATGGGTGCAGGTGCTGCGCGACCCGCGCCTGAGCCGGGCGATTTACGCCATGCATCAGCAGCCGGGGGTAAACTGGAGCGTGGCGGAACTGGCCAAAGAGGCGGGCACCTCGCGGTCGGTGTTTGCCGAGCGCTTTCTCTCCGCTACCGGCACGACCCCGGCGAAATACCTCAGCGAGCTGCGGATGCGGCTGGCGATTCAGTATATCGGCCAGGAAAATCTGCCGATCGAAACCGTGGCCCTGCGCCTCGGCTACGGTTCGCTGGCGGCCTTCAGCCGGGCGTTTAAGCGGATTGTCGGCCAGTCGCCGGGCGCGCTGCGGGAAGCCATCCAGACCCCAGAGGAAGTTTGACCGGCCTGTTCAGATGAGAAATCTACAGCCAGCTCTGCGGCGAGGCGGCTCCCTCGCTGCGTTCCGTACGGGGCATCTCAATGGCCAGCGATGACAGGTGTTTAGCCCACAGGTCAGCCACCCATTTCACGCCACGCGCGGTAAAACGCGCCTGGGACCAGGTGCGCTGGTTATCACCCACGCCGCTGTGCAGAGTAAAATATCCCGCCTCGATGTGGTGTGCGGGCGGAACCAGCGCCCCGCCGACGCGCTGCATGATGTTGCGCGCCAGCAAGAACGCCCGAAACTCGGGCTCTTTGGCTTTAAAGGTTTTACAGAGCTGACGAAAACCCAGCGACTCATTCACCTTGACGAACTGGTCAAAAAACGCCGCCTTTGGCGCGCACAGGGCCAGCTGTTCCTCTGCCCGCTGGCGTTTTTCATACTGCTCGGCCCAGGCACGTGCCGCCACCGCCGGGTTGGTGAAGTCAGGGATATTGACGTTTCGCTCACGCTCCTGCCAGCAATCCAGCATCGCGGCCGTAAAGCCCGGAGAGAGACGTGAAACGGTCAGCAGGGAGTCCCGTTTGTTCAGCAAAAACTCCTGCCACGTTTCACCTTCACGCTCATACGCACGGGCCGTTACCGGCTGCGAAAGACGCTGCGCCGTTTCCAGGCTTGTGACCATGCGCTTCACCTCGGCATGGGCAATACCGGTCATCTTCGCGATTTCGCGGCTGCTGATGGTGGTGAGCAGGTCGTGGGACTGGACGTTTTCAACAGGAATTACCATAGGTTTCACCCCTCATTGATACATTACGCGGGTAATTTGCTCTTATAGTATACAAATACCTGTTTAAATATCCAGTATAATTTTTAGACTGACTCACGGGAAGCCCGCCAGACCCCGCAGGAGGCCTGGCAGGCGTTCGGTCAGAAATAATATTTGAAGCGGACGCGCCCCCCGTAGCGGGAATCGGTGTCGTTGTTGCCGTCTGTCGGATGCGCATCAACCCAGGAGGCGTAGGCCCCGAGGTAGATATTGAAGTTTTTCATCTTCATGACGTTGGGGATCAGGTACGACGCATGCAGGGTGTGGATGTCGTATTCGCCCGGATCGGTTATCCAGCAGTCGCCGTCGCAGTCATCATTCAGCCCGGCAGTGTTGAATTTATCGACCTCGTTGTGCGCATAGATATAGCCCAGCTCGAGGTTTTTCCACAGGCCGTTAAACCCGGCACTGAAGTCAGTTTCGTCGCTGGCGTCAAGATACGCGGTGTTAAGGTTCAGCACCATGCCGTTATCCGGATCGTTTTTTTGCCCGTTCCAGGTCATCGTCAGACCGTAGCCGGTGCGATCGGACTGATCGACCCACTGACCGGCGGCGTCGCGGTAGCCGTAGGCGTTATTGACCAGGTTGCTCTCCATCGCCAGCGCGCTGGAGAAGCGCCCGCTTGACCAGGCGATAACCGGGCGCACGTAGGCCACATTTTTGTCGTTATCAAGCGTCATGCCGTGATACTGCTTATCGACGAACAGCGAACTGCCGTTTTCCAGCAGGGTATTGACTTCAAAGTACCAGTTATCGAGATTTTTACTCAGCAGGAAGTTGCCGCCGCTGTCGCTGCGCCCGCGTCCTTCTTTCATCATATAGATGTAGCCGTAACCGTCGCTGTAGAGGTCGTTGGCGGTGTTGCCGGAATACTCAACAAAGGTATCCTGGTTGAGCGGGAACATGTCGTAGGCCTCGAAGCGCCCGACTTTGATTTTCCAGTCGTTTTCCTGGCCGAAGAAAAAGGCCGCATCATCGAGATTCATCTTGCCGGTGAGATCCGCCAGCGGCTGCACCGAGAACCCGGCAAACTGGCCGTTGTCCATCCGCCGGTAGCCGTCAAAGCCCAGCAGCAGGCGGCCATTGATATCCCAGCGTTCGTTATTCGACGGAGCCCAGTCCTTGTTGGCGCTGGTTTTCATGGAGGTGAGGCTGCCGCTGCGGCTGGCGGCGTCCATGTTAAATTCCACGTCGCCATAGAAGCGGATATCGCCGTAGCCGGAGAGGGTCAGCTTCGGTGCCGGAGCGGTAACCGGTTCGGCGGACTCCACGCTCACGGCGGTCGGACGCTGTACCTGCTGTAAATCGGCAATTTGCGCTTCAGCCTTTGCCGCCCGCGCTTCGGCGTTGGCTAGCCTTGCTTCGAGCTGGGCAAATTTCTCATCCACGCTCACTGTCTGCGTGGCAGCCAATAGCGAGGCCGGAAAACAGGCGCCGATCAGCAGCGCAAGAGTATTTATTCGCATAGATTCCATCCCATTTGTTTATCATTGGTTTCAGTAAATACTTACGGCCTGGCAAACTGGCCTTTATTTAAATCGCCCACCACGTTATTCATCACCTGCTCATCCAGGCGGTAGAATTTAATCGCAAAGGCGGTGAGCAGATAAAACAGTGAGGGAATAAGCGTAAACAGCCAGATAACGCCCTGTACCGCCTGCGGGGATTGCACGGTCGCGCTGGATTGATATTCAAACCCGGCTAATACCCATCCCAAAATAGCGCCGCCTACCGCTACCCCTAATTTAATAACAAAAATATTGGCCGCGACGTTCATACCGGTAATACGGCGCTGGGTTTTCCACTCACCATAATTATTGGCGTCGGTGATCATCGACCACTGCAGGGCGCCATTTCCGCCCTGAACCAGCTGGATCAGGAAATGGGCCGCCAGCGGGATCAACCAGTATTGCACCGGCAACCAGAAGCAGATAATCCCCAGCACGGCGTTAAGCAGGTTTACCCAGAACGAGACTTTAATTTTACAAAAGCGCGTGCCCAGCGGCTGAGCCAGCACCGACCCGAGCATTGAGGCGATCATCCCGCCGAGCATAAACAGCGAGATAATATCGGTTCCCTGTCTGAGGACGGTGTTGACGTAATAGACCACCGCGCCGCCGCGGATCACCACCGCTATCAGCATCGTAAAGTTGTAGACCGAGAGAATGCGCCACTGCTCGTTGCGAAAAAGGATCTTAACGTCGCGCACGATGTTCAGGTTCTCCTCTTTGATCGGCTGGACGCGCTCTTTGGTGGTGAAGAAGCAGACCACGAACATCAGGCAACCAATCACGCCAAAAATCCCCATCGCCACCTGGATACCGACGGCACGATCCTGTGGAAACAGGTAGTCCGCCAGCGGCAGAATGCAGGCCGTACCGAGCGCACCGCCGAGCGGAGTAATGGCAAAACGCCAGGACTGCAGGGAGAGGTTTTCCCGTGGGTCTGAGGTGACCGCCGCGCCCAGGGAGCAGTAAGGGATGTTGATGGCGGTGTACATCAGGGTCATAAAGATATAGGCCGCAACCGCATAAACGACTTTACCGCTGTCGGAAAACGACGGGATCGAGTAAACCAGCACACAGCTGACGGCAAACGGCACGCAGATGGCCAGCAGCCACGGACGAAAGCGGCCCCAGCGCGTGACGGTGGCGTCGGCAATGGCGCCCATTATCGGATCGGTAATGGCATCCAGTAGCCTGACCAGCAAGAACATGGTCCCCATCACTGCCGGCGGCAGACCGTAAATATCCGTATAAAAATAGGCAAGGATCGCCACTGATGAGTCAAATACAATATGGCTGGCAGCATCGCCGAGGCTGTATCCTATTTTCTCTTTTACCGTTAATTTTTCCGTTGTCGGCATATCACGTGTCTCCCTGTTATTTTCCGACCTACCTTGATCGTGCGCCGACATAATTCCCACAGGCACAGCAAGTGAATCTATTATGTTTTCTCGCAAAGGAGTTATGATTTTTTCTTTATGTGATCCACACGATTAGTTGTTATTTATCACATCAATGAATTCTTTTTATTCATATATTTAACGGCACTATTCCGGGTCAACAAAACGCAGCGGTAAATAATCTGGATTTGCGCAAAATGTCGCATCCAACACGCGAACTGGCGGAGTTTCGTCTAAGGTTTTCATGAGATTGATATCAGCGTTCACGCTGCTCAGTAAATAATGGAGAATAAGCATGACGAGTCCTCACCTGCACCCTACATTGCGGCTGGCGATTGGCAGTATGCTGCTTGGCGTTACTGCATTCAGCTATGCGGATGACCCGGCCAACGGTCAGACGCAGCCACCGGATATCCTGTTTGGTTCGCTGTTTAACGATGTGCAAAGCGCCAAACTGTTCCCGGATCAGAAGACGTTCGCCGATGCGGTACCGAAGAACGATCCGCAGACGATCCTCGCCGATTACCAGATGCAGCGTAAACAGTCCGGCTTCGACCTGCGGCGCTTTGTCGATGCCAACTTCACCCTGCCGGGTGAAGGCGAGAAGTATGTTCCCCCTGCCGGACAGAGCCTGCGCGCGCATATCGACGGCCTGTGGCCGGTGCTGACCCGCACCACCTCCAGCGCTGGAAAATGGGACTCGCTGCTGCCGCTGCCTAAACCCTATGTGGTGCCGGGCGGGCGTTTTCGCGAGGTCTATTACTGGGACAGTTACTTCACCATGCTGGGGCTTGCCGAGAGCGGGCACTGGGACAAAATCAGCGACATGGTGGACAATTTTGCCCACGAACTGGATGCCTGGGGCCATATCCCCAACGGCAACCGCAGCTATTACCTGAGCCGCTCCCAACCGCCATTCTTCTCCTTGATGGTTGAGCTGTTGGCCACCCACGACAGCGGTGCGCTGAAAAAATATCGCCCGCAGATGGAAAAAGAGTACGCCTACTGGATGGAGGGCGCCGATGCCCTGCAGCCCGGCCAGGCCAACAAGCGGGTGGTGAAGCTGGAGGATGGAGCAGTCCTCAACCGCTACTGGGACGACCGCGACACCCCGCGCCCGGAGTCATGGCTGGATGACATCACCACCGCTAAAAACAACCCGGCTCGCCCGGCTGCGGAGATCTATCGCGATCTGCGATCTGCCGCCGCGTCCGGCTGGGACTTTAGCTCACGCTGGATGGACGATCCGAAAAAACTGGGCACGATCCGCACCACCAGCATCGTGCCGGTGGATCTGAACGCCCTGATGTTCAAGATGGAAAAACTGCTGGCGAAGGCCAGCCAGGACGCGGGCGACAGCGCGGCCGCCAGCCGCTATGAGACCCTGGCCACCGGGCGCCAGAAAGCGATGGAGAGCCACCTGTGGAATGACAAAGAGGGGTGGTACGCGGATTATGATCTGAAAACCAAACAGGTACGCAGTCAGCTTACCGCCGCGGCGCTGTTCCCGCTGTATGTCCACGCCGCAGCGCAGGATCGTGCCGATAAAGTGGCGACCGCCACCGCCGCGCAACTGCTGAAACCGGGCGGGATTGCTACCACCAACGTCAACAGCGGCCAGCAGTGGGATGCGCCAAACGGCTGGGCGCCGCTGCAGTGGGTCGCTGCCCAGGGGTTACAAAATTACGGTCATAAGAAAGTGGCAATGAATGTGACCTGGCGATTCCTGACCAACGTGCAGCACACCTACGATCGCGAGCAGAAGCTGGTGGAAAAATATGATGTGTCCAGCACCGGCACGGGCGGCGGCGGGGGTGAATATCCACTGCAGGATGGCTTTGGCTGGACCAACGGGGTGACGCTGAAGATGCTGGATATGATCTGTGCCGAGGAGAAACCGTGCGATAAGGTGCCGGCTACGCAGCCAGCGGCGAATGATGAACCGGTGGCGGAACCGACGCATAAAAGCGTTGGACAGTAGGTTTTAAAAGCCCAAAAAAACGGCTCTTTTACAAGAGCCGTTTTCACGTTTGTCAGGCGCGTCGTACCAGCCTGTAGATGGCAAGCACCACAATGGCACCAACCACAGCAACCAGAAAACTATGCAGGTTAAAACCCGATACACTGCCGCCGACGCCAAACATCGTTGCCAGCCAACCGCCGACAACTGCGCCGACGACCCCAAGGATACAGGTCACAATAAAGCCGCCCCCGTCGCGTCCTGGCATAATGAATTTCGCAATAACACCAGCAATAAGACCAAATACGATCCAGGCGATAATACCCATAGTGATGCCCTCTTGCAGAGTGAAGCTTGCGCGGAACACCAGTCTGCGCAAGTCATACAAGTATAGGCAATGGCGGCAAAACTATTTTTAGCTCACCCACTTAATTACGGCCCGGGCGTAAAAAATCACGGATTTGTATTAAGTTCTCGCGGAGGATGCCGATAACTCAACCACAGTTTGTCCAACATCGAGGAGCCCTGGGGCGTGAGTAATTACAGTGAGCAGTTCCTGAAAACTAATCCGCTGGCTGTGTTAGGTGTATTACGCGATCTGCAAAAACAGGATGTGCCCGTCCGTATCAACTGGGCAGGGAACCAGTTCATCAGCAAGATCCTCGACGCTACCCCGGAGCGGCTGGTAATGGATCTGGGCAGTCAGGAGTACGAAAACCGCGCCGTATTGCGGGCAGAGAATATCTCTGTGACCGCCGATACCCAGGGCGCCAAAGTGGAGTTTGAGTTACCCCGCCTGGAACAGGGTAATTATCAGTCGCTTCCTGCCTTTATTACCCCTTTACCGACGTCGGTATGGTGTATTCAGCGACGCGAATACTTCCGTATCAGCGCCCCGCTGCACCCGGCCTACTTCTGCAAGGCCAAAATGCCCGATAAAAGTGTGATCCGTTTTCGCCTCCATGACCTGTCGCTGGGCGGGATGGGTGCGCTGATGGATACCGCGAAGCCGGATGCGCTGGTGGAGGGGATGCGTTTCTCACAGATTGAACTGGATATGGGCGGCTGGGGTCGGTTCTTCTTTGACGCACAACTGATTACGGTCAGCGAACGGAAAGTGGTGGACAGCAAAAACGAAACCATTACCACCCCGCGTCTGAGCTTCCGTTTTCTGAATATTGGCCCGGGTCCGGAGCGCGAACTTCAGCGCATTATCTACTCGCTGGAACGTGAAGCGCGGGAACGCGCGAATAAAGTCCGTTAAATGCCGGGAGGCAGCATTGCGCGGCCTCCCGGTCGGTTACATGGCGTCCATCGCCTTCTGCACTTTCCAGATATAGCGCGGCGCCTGTGGAGACGGGTGGTTGTTAACCACATGGTCGAAGAACTCGTCTTTATCCATGTCGTTGATCTCAGCAATCGCCTTTTTACGATCTGACGAGAAGGTCCGCAACAGCGCCCCTGCCCCGTTCACATACGACACCACCAGCGCGTATTGCATCACCTCCGGGTCGTCGATCCCTTTCAGAATGCCATGCTCCAGAATGCTCAGGTAGGCGGTGCCCATCGAGATATTACGTTCCGGGTTTTTCAACTCGCTGGTGGACGGTTGCCCGCTCCAGCCCATGTGACGATACACTTCTTTTCCGGCAGTAGAGGCTTTTAACTGCATCAGGCCAACGGCGTTAGATTTGCTGACCAGGGTCGGGTTGCCACCAGACTCAACGGCAATAATGGCGGTGACCAGACGCGGACTGACCCCCCAGGCCTCACCGGCTTTTTCGCTGATCGGCATCCACTGCATTGCCCGCTTGACGGGAACGTCCGGGTTCCATGCCGGGTTTTTATAATCCTGCTTTGAACTGCAGCCTGCCAGCAGCACAATCAAAAAAGCAAACCATCTCAATTTCACGTCATCTATCCTTATGGCCAATCATCGCTGTCACCCTATCCTCCGCTTGATGAAGGACGCGCTCAGGCGGCATGATATATACATTTGGTTTTATAAGTCAGCAAGGAAATGCCATGTCTCAGTTTCATCTCGTCGCACCATCAGGTTACTGCATGAATCAGGAAGCGGCCCAGCGGGGCGTGCAGCGGTTACTGGCCGACGGACATCAGGTACAAAATCAGACGATTATACCCCGCCGTCAGCAGCGTTTTGCCGGAACGGAGGCGCAGCGGCTGATGGACATTAACGCCCTCGCCCGCCTGCCTGGCGCAAACCAGATCGTGATGGCGGTACGCGGGGGCTACGGTGCGGGTCGTCTGCTGGAGCAGATCAACTGGCAGGGGCTGGCCCAGCGTCAGCGCGAGCAGCCCCTGCTGATTTGCGGCCACAGCGACTTTACGGTGATCCAGCTTGGCCTCCTGGCCCTGCATAACGTCATCACCTTTAGCGGCCCGATGCTGGCAGGCAACTTCGGCGCCCCGGAGCTGAATGCCTTTACCGTCGACCACTTCTGGCGCGCCCTGCACAACAGCACCTACCGCGTCGAGTGGCAGGGCGACGGCCCGGATGCCGACTGCACCGGCCAGCTGTGGGGCGGGAACCTGGCGATGCTGGTGTCGCTGGTGGGCACCCGCTGGCTGCCCGCTATCGAAAACGGCATCCTGGTTCTGGAAGATATCAATGAGCACCCGTTCCGCGTTGAACGGATGCTGTTGCAGCTGCATCACGCGGGCATTCTTGAGCGGCAGAAAGCGATTGTGCTCGGCAGCTTTAGCGGAGCCGCCTCCAACGATTACGACGCCGGGTACGACCTCGCAACCATGATCGATTACCTGCGCACCCGGGTATCCGTGCCAATTATCAGCAGCCTCGATTATGGTCATGAACAGCAGACGGTGACCCTGCCGCTCGGCGCCCAGGCGAGGCTCGAGCATAATGTCAACGGCGCCCGGTTAACGCTGAGCGGACATCCCACAATAAACAGGTAAAAAAAGCCGCTTAAGCGCCTCAATTAAACGCTGTGAGTGTCGTTAATATGGTAGGGTTTTACTAACAGTCACAGCGTCAGGCGGGAGTAAGCAAACATTGGATGCAGCAGCAATTATCAGTCTTTTTATCCTGGGTTCAGTACTTGTAACCTGTAGTATTTTATTGAGTTCATTTTCATCTCGTCTTGGCATCCCCATTCTGGTTATTTTCCTCGCAATCGGCATGCTGGCGGGCATTGACGGCGTCGGCGGGATCCCGTTCGATAATTACCCGTTTGCCTACATGGTCAGTAACCTCGCGCTGGCGGTGATCCTGCTGGACGGCGGTATGCGCACCCAGGCCAGTTCGTTTCGCGTGGCGCTGGGTCCGGCCCTGTCGCTGGCGACGGTGGGGGTACTGATCACCTCCGGCCTGACCGGGATGATGGCGGCGTGGCTATTTCACCTGAATATCATGGAAGGGCTGCTGATTGGCGCGATTGTCGGGTCCACCGATGCCGCCGCCGTGTTTTCACTGCTGGGGGGTAAGGGTCTCAACGAACGCGTTGGCTCGACGCTGGAGATTGAATCCGGCAGCAACGATCCGATGGCGGTGTTTCTCACCATCACCCTGATAGAGATGATTCAGCAGCACGAGACCAGTCTGAGCTGGATATTCGCCTGGCATATCATTCAGCAGTTTGGGCTGGGGATCCTGATTGGCCTTTCCGGCGGCTACTTGCTGCTGCAAATGATTAACCGCATCTCGCTGCCTGCGGGGCTGTACCCGCTGCTGGCATTGAGCGGTGGGATTTTGATTTTTGCCCTGACCACCGCCCTGGACGGCAGCGGCATTCTGGCTGTCTACCTGTGCGGTTTTCTGCTGGGGAACCGTCCGATCCGCAACCGCTTTGGCATTCTGCAAAACTTCGACGGTCTGGCCTGGCTGGCGCAGATTGGCATGTTCCTGGTGCTCGGCCTGCTGGTGACGCCATCGGATCTGCTGCCGATTGCCGTGCCGGCGCTGCTGCTGTCGCTGTGGATGATTTTCATTGCCCGTCCGCTCTCGGTGTTTGCCGGGCTGCTGCCGTTTAAAGGGTTTAACCTGCGCGAGCGCGTGTTTATCAGCTGGGTGGGCCTGCGCGGTGCGGTGCCAATTATCCTCGCGGTATTCCCGATGATGGCCGGGCTGGATAATTCGCGGCTGTTCTTCAACGTGGCGTTCTTCGTGGTGCTGGTGTCGCTGCTTTTCCAGGGCACGTCCCTCTCGTGGGCGGCGAAAAAGGCCAAAGTGGTGATCCCACCGGTGGGCTGGCCGGTCTCCCGCGTCGGGCTGGATATTCACCCTGAAAATCCGTGGGAGCAGTTTGTCTACCAGCTCAGCGCCGATAAATGGTGCGTAGGGGCGTCGCTGCGCGACCTGCATATGCCTGATGAGACGCGCATTGCCGCGCTGTTTCGCGATAACGCCCTACTGCACCCGACCGGGAGTACGCGCCTGCGTGAAGGCGATATTCTGTGCGTGATTGGCCGCGAGCGCGACCTGCCTGCGCTCGGCAAGCTGTTCAGCCAGTCGCCACCGGTGGCGCTGGATCAGCGCTTCTTTGGCGACTTTATTCTGGAAGCCAGCGCCAAATTTGCCGACGTGGCCTTGATTTACGGCCTGGACGAGGGGCTGGAGTATCGTGATAAGCAGCAGACGCTGGGTGAGATTATCCAGCAGCTGCTGGGTGCGGCACCGGTGGTCGGTGACCAGGTAGAGTTTGCCGGGATGATCTGGACGGTGGCTGAGAAAGAGGACAATGCGGTGCTGAAAGTGGGTGTACGCGTGGCGGAAGACGCCGAGGAGTAAGCTGCGGCCTGATGCCCTCACCCCACCCCTCTCCCACCGGGAGAGGGCGCAAAGACTAAAAACGGTAACAGGCGTTACCGTTTTACTTTTATATCGTAACCACTGGCACCCTTGGGGCTAACGCGGTTAACAACTCATACCCAATGGTGCCTGCCGCTGCGGCGACATCATCTACTTTGACCTCGTTGCCCCACAGCTCAACCGGCGAGCCGATCCCAGCCTGCGGACACGGGGTTAAATCGATAGCCAGCATATCCATCGACACCGTTCCCACCGTGCCGGTGCGTACGCCATCAACCCATACCGGGGTGCCAGAGGGTGCCACGCGCGGATAGCCGTCGGCATAACCGCCAGCAACAATGCCGATCCGCTGTTCGCCGGACGCCCGATAGCGGCTGCCATAGCCAACGGTATCACCCGCCTTCAGGGTCTGGATACCGATGATTTCACTGCGCAAGGTCATTACTGGCCTCAGGCCACTGTTGGCGATATCCTGCCACTGCCCGGAAGGCGACGCGCCGTACAGAATGATCCCCGGACGCACCCAGTCAAAATGTGCCTCCGGATGCCAGAGCGTGGCTGCCGAGTTAGACAGCGAGCGCGAGCAATCCAGCCCCTCCGCCGCCTGTTCAATACGCAGCATCGGCTCGACAATACCGTCCGGCTGCTCGGCATCGGCAAAATGCGCCATCAGGGTCATCTCGCCCACGTTTTTAAGCGCCCGTAACTGCTGCCAGACGCTATGCACGCGTTCCGGCTGAAACCCGAGGCGGTTCATGCCGCTGTTGACCTTCAGGTAGATATCGAGCGGGGCGTGCAGCTTCGCGTTCTGTAGGGCCTTGATCTGCCAGTTGCTGTGCACGCTGGTGGTCAGGCGGTACTTATCAAGCAGCGGCAGTTCGTCGCTGTTAAAAAAGCCCTCAAGCATCAGAACAGGCCCTTTCCAGCCGCGCTCGCGCAGCAGGATCGCCTCTTCAAGATTGAGCAGCGCAAAACCATCGGTCGCACCTAATGCACTCCAGATACGATCCAGACCGTGACCATAGGCGTTGGCCTTGACCACCGACCAGATGCGGGACGCGGGCGCAGCGCGCCGGACAATTTGCAGGTTATGTTTCAGGGCCTGCAGATCCAGCTGAGCCTGAACGGGACGGGACATGACGACTCCTTGTTAGTTATGCGCGCCGTGTAAATGCTGCGGACGTGACGGAGAGAAACCCGGACGGTAGCGCGCGACGCTGAGATCATCAAACGGAATGGCGGGCGTGCGTCCGGAGATCAAATCACTCAGCAGCTGTCCTGAACCGCAGGCCATCGTCCAGCCCAGGGTACCGTGCCCGGTATTGAGCCACAGGTTTTTGAACGGGGTCCGTCCAACCACCGGCGTGCCGTCCGGGGTCATCGGCCGCAGCCCGGTCCAGAAGGTCGCCTGTTCGATAAATCCCCCGCGCGGGAACAGATCGCCGACGACCATCTCCAGCGTTTCCCGGCGCGGTTGCAGCAGCTCAGTGTTAAAGCCGACGATTTCCGCCATTCCCCCCACGCGGATCCGATTGTTAAATCGGGTAATCGCGATTTTGTATGTTTCATCAAGGATAGTCGAAACCGGAGCGCCGCTGTCCTCTTTCACCGGGATGGTCAGGGAGTAACCTTTCAGCGGATAGACCGGAATATCCACAATGCCCTTCAGCATCGCCGTGGAATACGAGCCAAAGGCCATCACGTAGGCGTCGGCTTTGACCACTTCGTCGCCGCACTGCACGCCGTAGATGTTATCCCCTTCGTACAGCAGCTTATCGACCGGAGTGTTATAGCGGAATTTGACCCCGGCCTGGGCGGCCATCTGCGCCAGGTTCTGGGTAAACAGCTGACAGTCGCCGGTTTCATCGTTGGGCAGGCGCAGCCCGCCGGTCAGCTTGTGTGCCACCTCGGCCAGCGCCGGTTCGACCTGCGCCAACTGACTGGCTTCCAATAGCTGATAAGGCACGCCCGCGTCTTCGAGCACCGCGATATCGCGGGTGGCGTTTTCATACTGCTGCGCGGTGCGGAACAGCTGTAATGTGCCGCCCTGGCGGCCTTCGTACTGAATATCGGTGGACGCGCGAAGGGCTTTCAGGCAGTCGCGACTGTATTCAGCCAGACGCACCATCCGACCTTTATTTTCCATGTAGTGGCGAGTGTCGCAGTTGCGCAGCATCTGCCACATCCACTTTAGCTGGAACTGGGTGCCGTCAAGGCTAATCGCCAGCGGCGCATGACGCTGGAACATCCATTTAATTGCCTTCAGCGGCACGCCCGGTGCCGCCCAGGGTGCCGCGTAGCCCGGAGAAATTTGTCCGGCATTGGCTGCGCTGGTCTCCAGCGCCGGTCCCGGTTCGCGATCGATAACGGTCACCTCATGCCCGGCCTGACTTAAGTACCAGGCGCTGGTTACGCCAACGACGCCACTTCCCAGTATGACAACACGCATAGCCACTCCATTTATAAGCAAAAGAACAATCTTCTGATTACATATTGATAACCCAGCCGAAAATATTATTCAACATAGGCCTTTTTTATGGTGACTTATCTCACACCTTCCCCTGCATACGGGGTTGGGGCGTATTTGGGATCTCCTGCTGCGCGGCATTTTTAACCAGCAGATTATGCTGCGAGATAGCACTTTTTCGCTCACCGAAAAACGGGAAATCGCAAAGAAAAAAATAGCGCATCAGCACGCTTTTGATTGGCGTGTTCTATGCTTGAAATGAGGTTCTCCAGACAGAGAGAGCTACCCACAACGAGGGCGCGCTAATGGCTACATTTGACCCCATGGATAAGGACACCACCCGTCTGAGCGATGGACCCGACTGGACGTTCGAGCTGCTGGATACCTATCTGGCCGAAATTGACCGGGTAGCAAAAATCTACCGTCTGGACGCCTACCCCCACCAAATCGAAGTGATCACCTCCGAACAGATGATGGATGCTTACTCCAGCGTCGGAATGCCGATCAACTATACCCACTGGTCGTTTGGTAAAAAATTCATTGAAACCGAGCGGTTGTATAAGCACGGTCAACAGGGGCTGGCATACGAGATCGTTATTAACTCCAACCCGTGTATCGCCTACCTGATGGAAGAGAACACCATTACCATGCAGGCGCTGGTGATGGCGCACGCCTGCTACGGGCATAATTCGTTTTTCAAGAATAACTACCTGTTCCGCAGCTGGACCGATGCCAGTTCGATTGTCGATTACCTGATTTTCGCCCGCAACTACATCACCCAGTGCGAAGAGCGCTATGGGGTGGATGAGGTTGAAAAGCTGCTGGATTCGTGCCATGCGCTGATGAACTACGGCGTGGATCGCTACAAACGTCCGCAGAAAATCTCCCTGCAGGAGGAGAAAGCCCGGCAGAAAAGTCGCGAAGAGTATCTGCAGAGCCAGGTGAATACCCTGTGGCGCACTCTGCCGAAGCGTGAAGAAGAGAAAGCGGTTGTTGAAGCGCGGCGTTACCCTTCTGAGCCGCAGGAAAACCTGCTCTATTTTATGGAGAAAAACGCCCCGCTGCTGGAGCCGTGGCAGCGTGAGGTCCTGCGCATCGTGCGCAAGGTCAGCCAGTATTTCTATCCGCAAAAACAGACCCAGGTAATGAACGAAGGCTGGGCGACGTTCTGGCACTACACCATCCTCAACCATCTGTACGACGAGGGCAAAGTCAGCGAACGCTTTATGCTGGAGTTCCTGCACAGCCACACCAACGTGGTGTTCCAGCCCCCTTACAATAGCCCGTGGTACAGCGGCATTAACCCGTATGCTCTTGGCTTTGCCATGTTCCAGGACATCAAGCGTATTTGCCAGACGCCGACGGAAGAGGATAAATACTGGTTCCCGGATATCGCCGGTTCCGACTGGCTGGAGACGCTGCATTTTGCGATGCGCGACTTCAAAGACGAGAGCTTTATCAGCCAGTTCCTGTCGCCGAAAGTGATGCGTGATTTTCGCCTGTTTACGGTGCTGGATAACGATCACAACAACTATCTGGAGATTTCGGCGATCCACAATGAAGAGGGGTATCGCGAGATCCGCTCCCGGCTCTCCTCCCAGTACAACTTGAGTAATCTGGAGCCGAATATTCAGGTATGGAATGTGGATCTACGTGGGGATCGCTCCTTAACGCTGCGCTATATTCCGCACAATCGCGCCCCGCTGGATAAAGGGCGTAAAGAGGTGTTGAAGCATGTCCATCGGCTGTGGGGCTTTGATATTCTGCTGGAGCAGCAAAACGAAGACGGCAGCGTGGAGTTACTGGAGCGCTGCCCGGCTAAGAGCAATATGCTGTAGTATTATGACCGGGCGGCGCGTCGCTTAGCCGGCAAAAAAAAACCTCTCGAATGAGAGGTTTTTTATTTTAGCGACTGTGGATCGCCAGGTCGCCAGGCAGCGTTTTCTGCATCCGGTGCCAGATCTCGCCGCTGTCGTGACCGTAACGACGCACGGTTTCATAGACCTGGTCGTGCATCCCTTCGGCACAGAGTTCACTCAACTTATGGTAGAAACCAAGCGCCAGACTGCGGGCTTCCGGGTTGGCGAAGTAGTGACGACCGATGCGGGTATACAGCCCTTTCATCCCGTTGAGGATCAGGCCGTAGATTGGGTTGCCGGAGGCAAACGCCAGCCCGCGGAAGACGTTGTAGTCCAGCAGCGCAAACGCATCTGCGTGGTCTTCCACCGCCGTGGCGCGGGCGAGCACTTCCAGCGCTTTATCCGGGTGCTGGCGAAATGCAGTGCGGATAAAGATGGTAGCAATGTTGGTGCGCACGGAGAGCAGGTTATCAATCAGCTGCGGCACGCTTTCATGATCGAGACGTGCCAGCGTTTCGAGAATATTCAGACCCGACGTTTCCCAGAAGTTATTCACTTTGGTCGGTTTGCCGTGTTGGATTGTCAACCAGCCATCGCGCGCCAGACGCTGTAACACTTCGCGTAAGGTGGTGCGGGTGACGCCAATCAGTTCAGAGAGTTCGCGTTCTGCGGGAAGAATCGAGCCTGGAGCGAAACGGTTATTCCAGATGCTTTCGATAATATACTCTTCAGCGAAACCCGCCGGGCTTTGCGCCTTTATGACCATAGTGAGTTGTCCATTCCACTGCTTTTTACAAAATTTACTCATCATACCAGAGGCAGGCTGAGGCAGATAGCGCAGCAAGCTGAGAAAAGGGGATCGCCGTTTTATTTTTATTATTTAAAAAACATCGTTGCCGCCCCTTACCGGGTAAGCTTTGGATATACTTAGGGCGTAATAATCTGACGGACAGGGAAATTTGTTGTGGAAATGTCTTACGGTCGCGCGCTATGGCGCAATTTTTTAGGTCAGTCGCCTGACTGGTACAAAATCACTCTTATTGCTTTTCTGGTTGTTAACCCACTCCTCTTTCTCGTTGATCCTTTTGTCGCAGGCTGGCTGCTGGTCGCGGAGTTTATCTTCACCCTGGCGATGGCGTTAAAATGTTACCCGCTGCTGCCGGGCGGCCTGCTTGCCTTTGAAGCGGTGGTAATAGGCATGACCAGCGCGGAACATGTGAAAGAAGAGCTGGCGGCTAACCTCGAAGTGCTCCTGCTGCTGATGTTTATGGTGGCCGGGATCTACTTTATGAAGCAGCTGCTGCTGTTTATCTTTACCCGTCTGCTGTTGAGCATTCCGTCTAAAACCCTGCTTTCGCTGGCCTTCTGCCTGGCGGCAGCGTTTCTGTCGGCCTTTCTCGATGCCCTGACCGTGGTGGCGGTGGTGATTAGCGTGGCCGTCGGGTTTTACGGTATTTATCATCGGGTGGCCTCTTCACAGCCGGAAAATGCGCTGCAGGACGACAGCCATGTCGATGCCCAGCAGCGCGCGGTGCTGGATCAGTTCCGTGCCTTCTTGCGCAGTCTGATGATGCACGCGGGCGTGGGTACCGCACTCGGCGGGGTGATGACCATGGTCGGCGAGCCGCAGAACCTGATTATCGCCAAGGCCGCAGGCTGGGGGTTTAGCGACTTTTTCCTGCGGGTGGCACCAGTGAGCGTGCCGGTACTGGTGTGCGGGTTGTTTACCTGCTGGCTGGTAGAAAAACGCCAGTGGTTTGGCTACGGTACGCTTCTTCCGGTTCAGGTTCGCGAGGTGCTGCATGCCTTTGACGAGCAAAGCCGCAGCCAGCGTACCCGCCAGCAGACGCTGGCGCTGATTTTCCAGGGCCTTATCGGCGCCTGGCTCATCTTTGCGCTGGCGTTTCATCTGGCGGAAGTGGGATTAATCGGCCTGTCGGTGATAATCCTCGCCACCTCGTTTACCGGCGTGACGGACGAGCATGCCATCGGCAAAGCCTTTACCGAAGCGCTGCCCTTCACCGCGCTGCTGGCGATCTTTTTCGCCATCGTGGCGGTGATTGTCGATCAACAGCTGTTTGCACCGATCATCCGCTACGTACTGCAGGCTGAACCCGATGCCCAGCTGTCGCTGTTCTATCTGTTTAACGGCCTGCTGTCGGCGATTTCTGATAACGTGTTTGTCGGCTCGGTGTACATCAATGAAGCCAAAACCGCTCTGCAGAATGGGGCGATCAGCCAGCAGCAGTTTGAACTGCTGGCAGTGGCGATCAACACCGGTACCAACCTGCCCTCCGTCGCCACGCCAAACGGCCAGGCGGCATTCCTGTTCCTGCTTACCTCTGCGCTGGCACCACTGATAAGGCTCTCTTATGGACGGATGGTGTGGATGGCGCTGCCCTATACGGTGGTTTTAACCGGGGTCGGCTTGCTGTGCGTCAAAATTACCCTTATTCCTTTAACACATTGGATGCTGCAGACGGGTATACTGACGTCGCTTTAAGTGCGTAAACCGGGCGGCTCGCTGCCCGGTGGCACTTTCCGAATGATAAATACGCGATTACGTTTTATTTTGCGCGCCGCAGGTGGCGCGCAAAATGTTTTCGTTTACACTGCGCTTTCTATGCATGTCCCAGGGAAATGATTATGTTGAGATTTTTGAACCAATGCTCGCGCGGTCGCGGAGCGTGGTTGCTGTTGGCCCTGACCGCTTTCGCTCTCGAAATGGTGGCATTGTGGTTCCAGCATGTGATGTTGCTGAAACCCTGCGTGCTTTGCATCTATGAACGCTGTGCGCTGTTCGGCGTGATGGGCGCAGGCCTGGTGGGTGCCATTGCCCCAAAATCCCCGCTGCGCTATGCGGGTATCGCTATCTGGCTGTACAGTGCCTGGAAAGGGATTGAGCTGGCCTGGGAGCATACGATGATGCAGCTGCACCCATCGCCGTTTATGACCTGTGATTTTGCCGCCCGCTTCCCAAGCTGGCTGCCGCTGGACAAATGGCTGCCGCAGGTGTTTGTCGCCTCAGGTGACTGCTCCGTGCGCCAGTGGGAGTTCCTGACGCTCGAGATGCCGCAGTGGCTGGTGGGTATTTTTGTCGCTTTCTTCGTGGTAGCCCTGCTGGTGCTGATTGCCCAGCCGTTCAAACCCAAAAAACGCGATCTGTTCGGGCGTTAATGTCCGGCAAATAAAAAACCTGCCGCGGCAGGTTTTTTTTTACGCGCGGGAAGGGTGATTCAGAATATGGTCTTCCCAGTCGCGCACCTCGGATTCCTTCACCGCAATATGGCGAACGGAAATGCGCTCACCGTGCATCGCCGCTTTCGACCCCGTCAGCAACGGATGCCAGTCCGGTAGCCCCTTTCCTTCCGCCAGCAGGCGATAGGCGCAGGTCGGCGGTAACCATTCAAAAGTCGGCAGATTTTCGCGGGTCAGCTTGATGCAGTCCGGCTCATACTCGAAGCGACGCTCGTAGTTACGGCACTGGCAGGTTTTGATGTTCAGCTGTTTACAGGCGACGTTGGTGAAGTAGATTTCGTCTGAGTCTTCATCCATCAGCTTATGCAGGCAGCACTGGCCGCAGCCGTCGCACAGCGATTCCCACTCGGCGTCGGTCATGGTCTCAAGTGTCTTGCTCTGCCAGAAAGGGATTTCGCTCATAAGAATGTCCACGCAACAAAAGAAAGCGCACCTTATAACCAGTCTGGCACCATGATGCAAGTTTTGCCGCCGGAAAGAGGCGGCAATAAGGGGTTACAGCACGCGGGTTTTCAGTGACAGGCCGTTAAAGGCCACTTCCAGCTCGTCGCCGCCGGACAGCGGGCCTACGCCTTCCGGGGTGCCGGTGAGGATCACATCACCCGGTTTGAGGGTAAAGAAACGGCTCATATAGGCGATCAGCGGCACGATCTTGTGGATCATGTCAGACGTTGAACCCTGCTGGCGCACTTCACCGTTAACCTTCAGGCTCAGGGGGGTGTTCTGCGGATCGTCTTTGAATTCTGACACCGGGATAAACCCGGAGATCGGGCAGGAATTATCAAAGCCTTTGGCTTTTTCCCACGGCTGGCCGGCTTTTTTCATTTTGCCCTGCAGGTCACGCAGGGTCAGGTCCAGTGCAACGCCATAACCGGCAATCGCCTTCTGCACATGCTCTTCTGAGGCCTGGCGCAGCGTGGCACCAATCAACACCGCCAGCTCCACTTCGTGGTGAACCGACCCCAGCCCCTGGGGTAGTACCAGCGGCTGGCGCAGATCGCACAGCGCGGTCTCAGGTTTAATGAACAGTACCGGCTCATCCGGAACCGCACTTCCCATTTCCTGAATATGCTTAGCATAATTACTGCCTACACAGACGACTTTACTTACTGGAAAATCCAGTAAGGCTCCTTGCCAGTTATGATGTTGATACATGTTAATCCCCTAAAAAGGTTTATGTCATGCTAACAGATAATTCTTAAACTAATTTTTCCTCTGCTCTTCAAGATGCTGTTTGAGTAAATTCTCTTGCGGAGGAGGGAGTTGTAAATAATAGCCTTGTTCAGCTAATGCACTTTTAACTTTTTCCAGATCGGCGTTGCTCAATTGTTTACGCCCGTCGAGCGGCATCAGCATCACCAGCTGCGGCTTGCCGAAGGACTTCAGCAGTGCCTCAGGCACCCGGGAGAAATCGTCCTTTTTTTCGACATAAAGATAGGTTTGATCCCGTTGGGTACTTCTGTAGATCACACAAAACATATATTTCCTCTGAATATCCGTGGAGGGTGACTTGCCTCAATATAGTTGTGACTATAACATGCCTGGTACTCTTCGGAATATCGTCGCGCTGGCGTGACGGTTAAAAGCAAATTGAGTAAGGCCAGGATGTCAAACACGCCCATCGAGCTTAAAGGCAGTAGCTTCACCTTATCAGTGGTTCATTTGCATGAAGCAAAACCCGAGGTTATTCGTCAGGCGTTAGAAGACAAAATTGCGCAGGCGCCCGCATTTCTGAAACATGCGCCGGTGGTGATCAACGTTAGCGCGCTCGAAGCGCCGGTTAACTGGCGGCATGTGCAAGAGGCGGTTTCTGCCACCGGTCTGCGTATCGTGGGCATCAGCGGCTGTAAAGATGCCGAACTGAAAGCAGAGATAGACCGTGCAGGTCTTCCGCTGCTGAACGAAGGCAAAGAAAAAGCCCCACGGACCGCCCTCCCGGAGAGCGAGCCCCCTGCTCCACCTGAGCCCGCTGTTATCCCTGTCACAAAAACGCGATTTATTGATCTGCCGGTTCGTTCCGGTCAGCGCATTTATGCGCCAAACTGCGACCTGATTGTGACCAATCACGTCAGCGCGGGCGCAGAGCTGATTGCGGATGGCAATATTCATATTTATGGCGCAATGCGCGGCCGCGCGCTGGCGGGCGCCAGCGGCGAGCGCGATGCGCAGATATTTTGTACCCACCTGGAGGCGGAGCTGGTCTCCATCGCAGGGGTTTACTGGCTGAGCGATAACATCCCGGCCGAATTTTATGGCAAAGCGGCGCGTCTGCGACTGGCAGATAACGCTTTGGCCGTTCAACCGTTGAATTGATCCCTTTTTCACAAGGAATTTCTATGGCACGCATTATTGTTGTGACTTCTGGTAAAGGAGGCGTTGGCAAGACCACCTCCAGCGCGGCCATCGCAACCGGTTTGGCCCAGAAGGGCAAGAAAACCGTCGTTATCGATTTTGATATCGGTCTGCGTAACCTCGACCTGATTATGGGCTGCGAGCGTCGCGTGGTGTACGATTTCGTTAACGTGATTCAGGGTGACGCCACGCTGAATCAGGCGCTGATTAAAGACAAACGCACCGAAAACCTCTTTGTTCTGCCGGCTTCTCAGACGCGTGACAAAGATGCACTGACCCGCGAAGGCGTGGAGAAAGTGCTCGATGAGCTGAAAAAGATGGAGTTCGACTTCGTGGTCTGCGACTCCCCGGCAGGCATCGAAACCGGGGCGCTGATGGCGCTGTACTTCGCCGATGAAGCGATCATCACCACCAACCCGGAAGTGTCGTCCGTACGCGACTCCGACCGTATTTTAGGGATCCTCGCCTCAAAATCCCGCCGTGCGGAAAATGGCCAGGACCCGATCAAAGAGCACCTGCTGCTGACCCGTTACAACCCGGGTCGCGTGAACAAAGGTGATATGTTGAGCATGGAAGACGTGCTGGAGATCCTGCGCATCAAACTGGTTGGCGTCATCCCGGAAGATCAGTCCGTGCTGCGCGCATCTAACCAGGGCGAGCCGGTGATCCTCGACGTCAACGCTGACGCGGGTAAAGCCTATGCCGATACCGTGGATCGTCTGCTTGGAGACGAACGTCCTTTCCGCTTCATAGAGGAAGAGAAGAAAGGTTTCCTCAAACGCCTGTTCGGAGGATAAGTTATGGCATTACTGGACTTTTTTCTCTCACGAAAGAAAAGCACCGCCAACATCGCGAAAGAGCGACTGCAAATCATTGTCGCGGAACGCCGTCGTAGCGATGCGGAACCGCACTACCTGCCGCAGCTGCGCAAGGACATTCTGGAAGTGATTTGTAAGTACGTGCAGATCGACCCGGAAATGGTCACCGTACAGCTGGAGCAAAAGGACGGGGATATCTCGATTCTGGAGCTCAACGTGACCCTGCCGGAAGCGGAAGAATCACGTTAGGTTTGTGGGGCCTGTAGACGCCGGGCGGCGCTGCGCTTGCCCGGCCTACTCTACGGCTTACTGCGGATACTCTTCCAGCAAGGCCTTCAGACGATCGGCCATCAATTCCCCACGCCAGCCTGAAATTAACTCCGGCTGTCCATTTGGCGTTTTCAGCTTCCAGTGCACGTTTAGCAGCTGGTTGATCTGACGACGCGACGCCAGCAGCTCGGCGCTAATTTTGCTTTCGGTAGCCACTTCCTGTACCAACGCTTTAATCGCTTTAAAGGCTTTGCGATAGCCCGGCATGTCCATCAGATTCAGCAGGGGTTCTGGCAGTTCATCGTCCGGCAGCTGTTGGGCTTTAGCCACCAGTGCCAGCAGCGTTTTGCCGTGGAAGCGAATTTCAGAGCCGGACAAACCAATGCTGTCCAGTTCGCCCAGACTGGAAGGCATATAACGCGCCACGCCCCACAGATGCTCCTCACGCACCACGAAATTCACCGCCAGATCGCGCTCACGAGCCTTGCGCAGACGCCAGTCGGCCAACAGTTGCAGGCAGGCCAGCTGACGGGTACGCAGCTGCCAGGCGTTGGTGATGTCGCGCCAGGCGTCTTTCGGGTCGGTGACCTCCTGACGACGCTGCTGCGTCATGCGGCACTCATCCAGCGCGGCGGGCAGCCAGCCTGAGGCTTCCGCCTCCTGCATCAGTTGACCGGCAATCGGCAGCAGGTAAAACACATCTGCCGCCGCGTAGTCGAGCTGACGCTCGGTCAGCGGGCGCGCCAGCCAGTCGGTGCGGGATTCGCTCTTGTCGATCACCAGCCCCGTATACTCTTCGACCATGCCGGCAAAACCCCATGAGAGCGGACGACCGGCAAACGCCGCCAGGATCTGGGTGTCGATCAACGGCTGCGGCATGATGCCGAACGTATTGAGGAAAACTTCCAGATCTTCGCTACCGGCGTGCAGATATTTAGTAATGGCCGTGTTCAGCAGTAGCGCACGCATCGGTGCCCAGTCGGTGATTCCAAGGGGGTCGATCAGCGACACATGTTTGCCGTCGTACAGTTGGATCAGACCCAGCTGCGGATAATAGGTACGGGTACGAACAAATTCGGTATCCAGAGCGATGGCGGGCGCGTCGCGAGTGACATCGCACAGGGAAGCCAGCTCGTCATTGGTGGTGATCATCTGGTAGTTCAAATCATTTTCTCTTTAGTTTGCACCCATAAAAAAACGCCGGCGTAGCCAGCGTTTTGGAGTGACTAGCACGAAGCTCAGCCTTTATTGTCCACTTTGGCACGCGCTTCGTCACGTAATTCTCGTCGTAATATCTTCCCGACGTTCGATTTAGGCAGTTCATCCCGAAACTCTACCAGCTTCGGTACCTTATAGCCGGTCAACTGACGACGGCAGAAGGTGACCAGCGCCTCTTCAGTCAGGGCCGGATCTTTTTTCACGACAAAGATTTTTACCGTTTCGCCGCTGCTGCCCGCAGGCACGCCCACGGCCGCCACTTCCTGCACGCCGTCGTGCTGCATCACCACGTCTTCGATTTCATTAGGATAGACGTTAAAGCCAGACACCAGGATCATATCTTTCTTGCGATCGACAATGCGCAGGAAGCCTTCGTCGTCCATCACCGCGATATCACCGGTATATAACCAGCCGTCTTTGATGATTTCGTCGGTGGCATCCGGGCGCTGCCAGTAGCCGAGCATCACTTGCGGGCCCTTTACACACAGCTCGCCCGGTTCGCCAGGTGCGACTTCGTTATCCTCATCGTCCACCAGCTTCGCTTCGGTGGAGGGCACCGGCAGGCCGATGCTGCCGCTGTGATAATCGATATCGTGTGGGTTGACGCTGACCAGCGGGGCGCATTCGGTCAGGCCGTAGCCTTCGAGCAGATACTGACCGGTCAGCTTGACCCAGCGATCGGCCACCGCCTGCTGAACCGGCATCCCGCCGCCTGCGGAGAGATGCAGCGTTGAGAAATCGAGCTGATGGAACTCTTTGTTGTTGAGCAGCGCATTAAACAGCGTGTTAACCCCTGTCATGGCGGTAAACGGATATTTCGCCAGCTCTTTCACCAGTCCCGGAATATCACGCGGGTTGGTTATCAGCACGTTTTGCCCGCCCAGCTCGATAAACAGCAGGCAGTTCATGGTCAGGGCGAAGATGTGATACAGCGGCAGCGCGGTGATGACCAGCTCTTTGCCGCGATGCAGCAGCGGGCCGTAGGTGGCATTCACCTGCTCGAGGTTGGCCAGCATGTTGCGGTGGGTCAGCATTGCCCCTTTCGCCACGCCCGTCGTGCCGCCGGTATATTGCAGGAACGCCAGATCCTGCGGCACCACTTCCGGCTTCACGTACTGCATCCGGTAGCCGTTGTGCAGCGCACGGCGGAAGGAGATAGCATCCGGCAGGTGGTATTTTGGCACCAGCCGTTTAACGTATTTGACGACGAAGTTAACCAGCGTCCCTTTGGCGGTAGACAGCTGATCGCCCATCCGCGTCAGAATGACGTGCTTCACCTGGGTTTTATCAACCACTTTTTCCAGGGTGTGGGCAAAGTTGGAGACAATCACAATTGCCGCTGCACCGCTGTCGTTGAGCTGATGCTCCAGCTCGCGGGGGGTATACAGCGGATTGACGTTGACCACGATCATGCCCGCACGCAGGATGCCAAACAGCGCAACCGGATACTGCAGCAGGTTAGGCATCATTAATGCCACCCGATCACCTTTTTGCAGACCTAAACCCTGTTGCAGATAGGCGGCAAAAGCCCGGCTACGCTCTTCCAGCTTGCGGAAGGTCATCACCTCGCCCATGTTCACAAAGGCAGGCTGATCGGCGTAACGCGCGACGGAGTGTTCAAACAGTTCAACCAGGGATTGATAACGGTCAGGGTTTATCTCGGCGGGGACATCCGCAGGATAACGGTTAAGCCAAACCTTCTTCACTACTTCACCTCTGAAATGCGTGTTCGTCGTCATCACAACCCCGGTTAATATACAAGTCGTTAACATAATATTAACTCAGCGTACCAGTTTAAAAATTGTCCGGATTTAAGGTTGCGAAGCGCGTCACTATTTATTTTTGTTATAGCCGTCGAAAATGAGAAGCAGCGGACGCGCCGCTGCTTCTTTTATAATAATAACAGCAAGTTACTCGGTGACTATCGTCCGAACCTCTGCAGGTCCACCGTATCCTGCCCAGCCGCCATAGCCACCATAACCGCCATAGCGCCATGGATGCGGTCCCCAATACCAGGGATCAATCGGCTGCGGAGGCATCATCACCTGCTGCGTCACGCGCCAGCGCTTGTAACCGTTAGCCTGCATGGTCATAAATTTATACGGCGTATTACCAATTTTGCCCTGCTCCGCGCCAGTGATCGGACCGACAACGGTGACCAGATGCCCCCGGAAATCCACCGGGTCGAGGAACCCGTTCAGATCGGCAAAGATCCGTCCGCGTGAGGCTTCACCCAGGATAGGACGTGCCCCGCTGTCCAGCGGGACAGTGGCAATTTCCAGTCGGGTTTTGCCCTGCCGGTTTTCTACGCCAACCACTTTACCGCCGAAGCGTGCTTCCTGACCGACATACAGCTCCGGCGCATTCATCACCCGCACCAGATCCTGCTGCGGCGTCGGGCTGCTGCCCTTGATGGCATCAGGAACCGAAACACACCCGCTCAGGGCCAGGGTCAACGTCCCTACCGCCAGCAGGCGAACTACGCATTGTTGAACCGCCATGTGCGACTCCTTTTCTCAGATTCTATTACTGAGATTCATGCCCGGCCCGGAAGTTTCTTCCACGCCACTTCGTTTCGTAAATAAACCGGCTCGGCCTTCTCGACCGCCACGGTTTGTCCGGCTGCCAGCATCTGACAGGCAATCGGCAGCATATCTTCTGCAGCAGGCAGTAGTACCTTCCCCTCAACCAGCGTCAGGCCGCTGTCGTTAGCCATATCCGGCCACGTCTGCCAGCCGGTGCCCACGGTCGCCCATTCACCCGACAGGGTTTTCAAGCGATCGCTTACCGCGTCCGGTTTGAGCACCGCTTCGCTCGTTTCGCCGTGCCAGACGCCCTGCTCATCGCGAGTGTACTCCGCCCAGTAGACTTCGCCCATTCGCGCGTCGATGGCGGCCAGCACGCGGGTTGCACCGGTGTTGCGCCATGCGCCCTGCGCCATGGTGGCCAGCGTCGAGACGCCAATCATCGGCAGTTCAGCGCCCAGCGCCAGCCCCTGCGCAATGCCAATACCAATGCGCACGCCGGTAAAGCTGCCGGGGCCACGGCCATAGGCCAGAGCATCAAGGTTATGCAGGGAGGTGTTGCCTTCGGTGAGGATCATCTTCACCAAAGGCAGGATACGTTGGGTATGTTCCCGGGCGCACTCTTCGAAATGAGCACAGATAGCACCGTCGTTCCACAGGGCAACAGAGCAGGCCTCTGTGGCGGTATCAATAGCCAGAATTCGCATTCGTTGTCGCGCTCTCGCAATGGTCAGTCACAAAAAGGCGCGTATTTTAGCACACGCCCAGGCAAATTACTCCGTCCGGGTCGCCGCAAGGAAGCGCACGGCGCGATCGATGTCGCGGGTGCGTGGCGCAGGCGGCAGGCTGGCGATGAAGGTGGCGCCGTAAGGGCGCATCACCAGTCGGTTATCGCAGATCACCAGCACCCCGCGGTCGTCCACATCGCGGATCAGACGCCCGACGCCCTGCTTAAGCGTGATGACGGCATCCGGGAGCTGTACTTCGTCGAACGGATCGCCCCCGCGCAGACGGCAATCTTCCATCCGCGCCTTCAGCAGCGGATCGTCCGGCGAGGTAAAGGGCAGTTTATCGATGATCACCAGCGACAGGGCATCGCCGCGCACGTCCACCCCTTCCCAGAAGCTGCTGGTCGCCACCAGCAGGGCATTGCCCGCGCTGACAAACTGCTGGAGCAGCTGACCTTTGCTGGTTTCACCCTGCAGCAGCACCGGCAGGGTCATGGTGGCACGGAACTGCTCGGCCAGATCGCGCATCATGGCATGCGAGGTGCAGAGCATAAAGCAGCGGCCATTGTTGGCCTCAATCATCGGCTTAAGCATCGCCGCCAGGTGGCGGGCCGCCCCCGGCTGGTTGGGTAGCGGCAGGTTACGCGGCACGCACAGTAGCGCCTGGGTGGCATAGTCGAACGGGCTGGGCAGCAGCAGCGATTCCGCCTGCTCGATGCCCAGCCGCTCCGTGAAGTGGTGCAGATCGTCGTTCACCGACAGCGTCGCGGAGGTAAAAATCCAGCTACCCGGTTTTTGCGCCATCACCTCTTTAAATTTATCGGCCACGGTCAGCGGCGTCAGGGCAAGGGTGAAGTGGCGGGAATTGCATTCGTACCAGTAGCTGTAGCCCGGCTGGTTGAACTCTTTTAGACGTTTCAGGCGCGTGCGATACAGCGTCGCGCGTTCAAAGGCGGCGTCCAGCAAGGCCGAGCGGCCCAGCGACAGCTTCGCCACGTCGTAACAAAGCTCCAGCGCGTCATCGAGTAACAGCAGCGCGCGCTGGATATGCTGATTGGCCAGCAGCTCTCGTAGATTGCCGCGATAGCCCGGATCGCCGAGCTGCATGCGGAAGTCCTGAGTGCTCTGTGCCAGGCGGTCGGCACACTTTTGCAGCTGCTGGGTATCTTTCAGTTCGGTGCGGTACGCAATGGTGAAATCTTTCGCCAGGTCCAGCAGCTGGCGGCTGGAGAGCGACTGGCCGAAATACTGGCTGGCGATATCAGGAAGCTGGTGCGCTTCATCGAAGATTAATACCTCGGCCTCGGGGATCAGCTCGCCAAAGCCGCTCTCTTTAACCACCATATCGGCGAGGAACAGATGGTGGTTGACCACCACCACGTCGGCATCCATTGCCGTTTTACGCGCTTTTACCACGAAGCAGTCTTTATACAGCGGGCAGTCGCTGCCCAGACAGTTGTCGTTGGTGCTGGTGACCAGTGGCCAGACGGCGGAGTCTTCGGCTACGCTGGCGCAGGTGCTGATATCCCCGTCGAGAGTCTGATTGGACCAGCTGCGCAGGATGATAACGTCGCTGAGGGTTTGTACCGGCAGGTCACCGCCCGCCAGCGCCTGCTGTTCGAGGCGTTCAAGGCACAGGTAGTTGGAGCGCCCTTTCAGCAGAGCCAGACGGCCTTTGTATTTCAGGGCTTTTGCCACCGTCGGCAGGTCGCGGCTGTAGAGCTGATCCTGCAGGGCTTTCGAGCCGGTGGAGATGATCACTTTCTTTTTGGCGCGCAGCGCAGGCGCCAGATAGGCGTAGGTTTTACCGGTACCGGTACCCGCTTCCACCACCAGCGGCTGACCGCTGTCGATGGCTTTGGCGACCGCGTGCGCCATCTGACGCTGCGGCTCGCGCGGCTTAAAACCGGGAATTGCCTGCGCTAACTGCCCGTCTGCTAAGAAATCGTCTGCCACTCTGCCCCCTGTATTTTTGCACAGGGGATTATGTCAGGCCGCTCGCCCTGGCGCCAGTCGAGAGTGACGCAGACAAAACAATATGGCAGTCTTGCCCGCTGAAATTCACACTAACGAGGAATCGTATATGACAATTGTTCGCATTGATGCCGAAGCCCGCTGGTCAGATGTGGTGATCCACAACCAGACCCTGTATTACACCGGCGTACCGGCGAATCTGGATGCCGACGCGCTTGAACAGACCGCCAACACCCTGGCTCAGATTGACGCCGTGCTGGAGAAACAGGGCAGCGACAAATCCCGTATTCTGGATGCGACCATTTTTCTGGCAAATAAAGACGATTTCGCGGCGATGAACAAAGCCTGGGATGCGTGGGTGGTGGCAGGTCATGCGCCTGTACGCTGCACGGTACAGGCGACACTGATGAAACCGCAGTATAAGGTTGAGATTAAGATCATCGCTGCGGTGTAAGGCGGGTTACTCTTCTTCGTCATCCTCAAAACGCGCCACAATCCGCTCTCCGGTGTGGGTGGCGCGTAACTCTGCTGCGACGATGGTAATAGCCTCTCCGCTGCTCATCCCGTTGGACATCAGTTCCTGAATGCGCTCGACGGCCTTTTGTTGCTGCTCATGGCTCAGTGAAGGTAAACCTGCAAACATCGTCAACTCCTGCTAAATTATCAGCGCTAATAATTTCACGCTGCCCGGTAGTATGCCACCGATGAACCCGTTATCCCCCACTGTTTTGACATTATCGTGGCGCCCTGACGCCGCAGAATTCTGGTTTGCGCCAATAAGCCATCTGCCGTGGGCGATGCTGCTGCACTCTGGCCATGCGGATCATCCCTACAGCCGCTTCGATATTCTGGTGGCCGATCCGCGCACCACGCTGGTGACACACGGTGCGGACACCGTCATCGATGGCCTTCACGTTGACGCCTGTCCGCTGACTTTGCTGCAGCAGACTATTGATTCGATGGGACTGCCCTGCGCGCCAGAAACTGACCTGCCCTTCCAGGGCGGGGCGCTCGGCCTGTTCGGGTACGATCTCGGACGCCGCTTTGAAAACCTGCCCGAGCATGCCGCGCGCGATATCACCCTGGCCGATATGGCCGTGGGCCTGTACGACTGGGCGCTGATCGTCGATCACCACAAACAGCAGGTGTCGCTGGTGTGCCATGGCGATGCGGCCGCGCGGCTGGCGTGGCTTGAATCCCGACGCGCCCCTGCAACCGGGCCCGCATTCCGCTTAACCTCCCGCTGGCAGGCCAATATGACGGAGGCGGAGTACCACGAAAAATTCCACCAGGTGCAGGCTTACCTGCACAGCGGCGACTGCTACCAGGTTAACCTGGCTCAGCGCTTTCAGGCCCATTACGAGGGCGATGAGTGGCAGGCGTTTACTCAGCTGAATGCCCGGAACCGCGCGCCGTTCAGCGCCTTTATACGCCTCGATGAGGGGGTGATTCTGAGCCTGTCGCCGGAGCGCTTTATTCACCTGGCGGATGGCACCATCCAGACCCGCCCCATTAAAGGCACCCTGCCGCGTCTGGCAGATGCCGAGGCCGATCGCCAGCAGGCACAGAAACTCGCCGCCTCGCCAAAAGATCGCGCTGAGAACCTGATGATTGTCGATCTGATGCGTAACGATATTGGCCGGGTAGCCGAACCCGGCAGCGTGCGAGTACCGGAACTGTTCATCGTTGAGCCCTTCCCTGCTGTGCACCACCTGGTGAGCACCATTACCGCCCGCCTGCCCCCTGCGCGTACCGCCTGCGATCTACTGCGCGCCGCCTTCCCGGGTGGGTCGATTACCGGCGCGCCAAAGGTGCGGGCGATGGCGATCATCGACGAACTGGAACCGCATCGGCGCAATGCCTGGTGCGGCAGCATCGGCTACCTCAGCCTGTGCGGCGGCATGGATACCAGCATCACCATTCGCACGCTGACCGCGTTTGACGGACAGCTCTACTGCTCCGCAGGCGGCGGGATCGTCGCAGATAGCCAGGCCGATGCGGAATATCAGGAAACCTTTGATAAAGTGAACCGCATTCTGCAGCAGCTGGAGTATTAACTGATGGACACCCGCAACCTGACTCTTGACGATTTTTTATCGCGCTTTCAGCTTTTACGTCCGCAAATCAACAAAGCGTCGCTGAACCAGCGCCAGGCAGCGGTGCTGATCCCGGTGGTGCGTCGGGAGCAGCCCGGACTGCTGCTGACCCGCCGTTCGTCGCAGATGCGTAAACATGCGGGTCAGGTGGCGTTTCCTGGGGGCGCGGTGGACAGTACCGATGCTTCGTTGATTGCCGCCGCGCTGCGCGAGGCGCAGGAAGAAGTCGCGATCCCCCCGGAGAAAGTTGAGGTGATCGGCGTACTGCCTCCGGTGGACAGCGTGACCGGGTTTCAGGTGACCCCTGTTGTCGGGATTATTCCCCCGGATTTGCACTACCATGCCAGCGTGGACGAAGTAGAATCGGTGTTTGAAATGCCGCTGATGGAAGCCCTGCGTTTGAGCCGATATCATCCGCTGGATATTCAACGTCGTGGACACGAACATCGGGTCTGGCTTTCATGGTATCAGCATTATTTTGTCTGGGGCATGACGGCCGGAATTATTCGTGAGCTGGCGCTACAGATCGGCCTGAAACCTTGACTATACTTTACATTCGTACTTTTTTTCCGCCTTTGCGATCGCCCTCCCGCTATTAGTTAATCCGGTCTTAGCCATTAGTTAAATTCATGTGAATAGTTGAGCTGACGGCCGGTATCCCTCTTACACTATGCGCAGTTATTACATCGTTACTGGAAACCCGGTAACCCTGTCAGGAGTGTTAAAGTGATTAGTATATTCGACATGTTCAAAGTGGGTATTGGCCCCTCTTCCTCCCACACTGTAGGGCCGATGAAGGCCGGTAAACAGTTCGTCGATGACCTGGTCGAAAAAGGATTACTGGATAGCGTTACCCGCGTGGCCGTGGATGTGTACGGTTCGCTCTCGTTAACGGGTAAAGGCCACCACACCGATATCGCCATTATTATGGGTCTGGCTGGTAATATGCCGGCCACCGTAGATATTGACGCCATTCCGGCGTTTATTCGTGACGTGGAAACACGTGGCCGTCTGCTGCTGGCGAACGGCCAGCACGAAGTGGATTTCCCACAGGACGACGGGATGCGTTTTCGCAGCGACAATCTCTCGCTGCACGAAAACGGGATGCAGATCCACGCCTTCAGCGGCGAGAAAGTGATCTATAGCAAAACCTATTACTCTATCGGCGGCGGCTTTATTGTCGACGAAGAGCATTTCGGCAACGATGCTTCCGGCGATGTGAACGTGCCGTATCCGTTTAAATCGGCGACAGAGATGCTCAATTACTGCAAAGAGACCGGCCTGTCGCTCTCCGGCATGGTAATGCAGAACGAACTGGCGCTGCACAGCAAGCAAGAGATCGAAGACTATTTCGCCGATATCTGGAAGACCATGCGCGCCTGTATCGATCGCGGCATCAATACCGAAGGCGTGTTGCCCGGCCCGCTGCGCGTTCCCCGTCGCGCCTCGGCCCTGCGCCGGATGCTGGTGACAACCGATAAGTACTCCAACGATCCGATGAACGTGGTGGACTGGGTGAATATGTTTGCCCTGGCGGTGAATGAAGAGAACGCCGCAGGTGGACGGGTTGTTACCGCTCCAACCAACGGCGCCTGCGGGATCGTTCCAGCGGTGCTGGCCTACTATGACCACTTTATCGAACCTGTCACCCAGGAAAGTTACATTCGCTACTTCCTCGCCTCGGGTGCGGTGGGTGCGCTGTACAAGATGAACGCCTCAATTTCCGGTGCGGAAGTGGGTTGTCAGGGTGAAGTCGGCGTGGCCTGTTCAATGGCGGCGGCGGGTCTGGCAGAGCTGCTGGGCGCCAGCCCGGAGCAGGTGTGCGTAGCAGCAGAGATCGGCATGGAGCATAACCTCGGCCTGACCTGTGACCCGGTAGCCGGTCAGGTACAGGTGCCGTGCATCGAACGTAATGCCATCGCGTCGGTAAAAGCGATTAACGCCACGCGCATGGCGATGCGCCGCACCAGTGCGCCACGCGTGTCGCTGGATAAGGTCATCGAAACCATGTACGAGACCGGCAAGGACATGAACGCCAAGTACCGTGAAACTTCTCGCGGCGGTCTGGCGATTAAGGTGCAGTGCGACTAATCCTCCCCGTTTTACCGTTGGTTTCGTTTCTCATACTCCCTTCGCCCATCTGATACAGATGGGCGAAATTGCGCCCCTTTTCTCGTTAGCCGAAACATTGCCCACTACACTACCTCTGTTGCCACGGGCATATGCACCAGTGGCTTTTGGGATGGCCGTGGCATGCAAACAGCGCAGACGATCATTAAAAATTATCGCCGCAAGCGTATCATCGTCTGTGCGTCGCTTTCACTTCTCACCCTGCTGACCACGCTGGGCTGCAGTTTTATTTCACAGCGCAATTTAAATCAGCAAACCAATGCTACCTTCGTTAATCATGCAGTCGAAACGCTGGAGAAAATCCTCTTGCCGATCCAGGCCGGGCGGGCCATCGTCGAGCCGCTGCTCGGCAGGCCCTGCCTGGAGGTCAATTTTCTTCTGCGCAAACAGGCCGCCTCCCTGCAGTCGGTGCGCTCTATAGGCCTGATCCAGAACGGCATTCTCTACTGCTCCAGCACATTTGGCCGCCGCGATATTCCTATTCACCAGTTTGTTCCTCAATTGCCCTCTGCCGAGCCGCTGTTGCTGCTGACCACCGATCAGGCCCTGCTGACCGGCAGCCCGGTCCTGATCCAGTGGTATCCGGCGCCCGGAAAAAGCGATGACGGCATTATGCAGATTGTGAACATCGATTTAATTGCCAGGATGCTGCTGGAGCCGCTGCTGCCGATCATCCGCGACGTGAGGTTGAGTGTGGGCGGTAAGCATCTGAGCTATTACAGTCAGCTCTCGAATACGCTGGAGTTCGATAAACACGACAGTATCTACCAGCAAACCTCACAAAAATTCCCTTTCACGATCACTGTCAGTGGCCCGGGCTCCAGCGCACTGGCTCTGCAAAATTTGCCCAGGCAGCTGCCACTGGCGGTCATCTTTAGCATGCTGGTGGGCTATATCGCCTGGCTTGCAACTGCCAGCCGCATGAGCTTCACCTGGGAGATCAACATGGGGTTGGCCGCAGGTGAATTTGAGCTGTTTTGCCAGCCGCTGGTGAATGCGCAAACCCAGCGCTGTGTGGGGGTGGAGATCCTGCTGCGCTGGAACAATCCCCGTCAGGGGTGGATTTCGCCGGAGATTTTTATTCCGCTGGCCGAGCAGCATAACCTGATCGTTCCCCTGACCCGCTTCGTGCTGATTGAAACCGTGCGCCATCTGTCGATGTTCCCTGGTGCGCGGGATTTTCACATTGGCATCAACGTGGCGGCCAGCCATTTTCGCGACGGGGTGCTGCTGCAGGATCTGAATCGTGTCTGGTTCAGCGCCAGGCCCGCTCAGCAACTGATGATTGAACTGACGGAGCGTGACTCGCTGCTGGAGGTGGATTATCACATCGTGGACGAGTTGCACCGCAAAGGCATCAAGCTGGCGATTGATGATTTTGGTACTGGCACCAATTCACTCTCGTGGCTGGAAAAGCTCAACCCGGAAGTGCTGAAAATTGACAAGTCGTTTACCGCTGCCATCGGGACAGACGCCGTGAACTCAACGGTAACGGACATTATTATTGCGCTGGGCCAGCGGCTGCATATCGAGCTGGTGGCAGAAGGGGTAGAGACAAAAGATCAGGCGAGTCATCTTCGCCGCCATGGGGTCAATATTTTGCAGGGATTCTTATATGCAGAGCCGATGCCACTGCGGAGTTTTCCGAAGTGGCTGGCGGAGAACACGCCCCCGCCAGCCTCGCATCACAAGCCGATCATGCAGTTTATGCCGTAGTGCCGGCCTGATTACTCTTCATCGTCATGGGCGGACTGCTCTTTTACAATACGCACCAGGTCAACACGGTAATCATTGGCAGTAACGATAGTGATCTTCAGCGGCGGTAACTCCAGCACGTCGCCGCTGCGCGGGATCTGGCCGTTAATAGCAATCACCAGGCCTGCAACCGTCGCGATATCGTCATCATGGTTGGTCAGGTGTTCCAGACCCAGCGTCTGCTGCAGCGCGTGGATGTCGGTTGAGCCTTTAACCAGCCAGCCGTCATTATCATGGATAATTTCCGGCGTTTCGTCGGCATCCGGGAACTCACCGGCAATGGCTTCCAGCACGTCCAGCGGCGTCACCAGACCTTGTACCACACCAAATTCGTTGGTCACGATCACAAAGCTACCGCGAGCACGGCGCAGCACGCCAAGCAGGTTGATCGGGTCGAGCGTTTCCGGTACCACGATAGCCGGGGTTGCAGCAGCAATGGATTCAACGTCGCCGCCCTCTTCCAGCGCCACCAGCATCTCTTTCGCACGCACTACGCCAATCACTTCATCCAGTTCACCGCGACACACCGGGAACAGGCTGTGCGGGGAGGAGAGCAGTTGCTGACGGATTTCCGCCACGCTCAGGCTGGCATCAACCCAGCTGATTTCACCGCGCGGGGTCATAATTCCGCGCAGAGAGCGTGAGGCCAGCGACAGTACGCCGTTGATCATATAGCGCTCTTCTTCCACAAACGCGCCTTCCGGCACCGGCACAGGGATATGGTTTTCGCTATCCTGCTGCTGAACCTGAGCCTGACGGCGCCCCCCCATCAGACGCAAAATTGCATCCGCGGTACGGGCACGCAGCGGCTGATTCGACTGCTGACGGATAAAGTTACGGCGGGCAATCTGGTTAAACATCTCAATAATGATCGAGAAACCAATCGCCGCGTACAGGTAGCCTTTCGGAATATGGAAGCCGAAGCCTTCTGCAACCAGGCTCAGACCGATCATCAGCAGGAAGCTCAGACAGAGCACAACCACCGTCGGGTGCTCGTTGACGAAACGCGTCAGCGGCTTCGAGGCCAGCAGCATCACCGCCATCGCAATAATGACCGCAGCCATCATCACCGGCAGGTGGTTCACCATCCCCACCGCAGTGATCACCGCGTCGAGGGAGAAGACGGCATCCAACACCACGATCTGCATCACGACCACCCAGAAGCTGGCGTAGCCTTTGCCGTGTCCGTCATCGTGCTGACGGTTTTCAAGCCGTTCATGAAGCTCAGTGGTGGCCTTGAACAGCAGGAATAGCCCCCCCACCAGCATAATCAGGTCGCGCCCTGAGAAGGTAAAATCGAAGGCGGTAAAGAGCGGCTGCGTGAGCGTGACCATCCACGAGATCACCGACAGGAGTGCAAGACGCATAATCAGCGCCAACGACAGGCCGATCAACCGGGCTTTATCGCGCTGCTTTGGCGGCAGTTTGTCCGCAAGGATGGCGATAAAGACCAGGTTATCGATGCCGAGCACGATCTCCAGCACCACCAGCGTGAGCAACCCCACCCAGATCTGCGGGTCCATTAAGAATTCCATGACAAGCTCCTGCTAAAGGAATGACAAAACGGCGCCGCGGAACATTCGGGCGAAGCGTTAAAAGACGTAGAGAGTGAGTGGCGCGAATCGCCGATACGGCTGGCCAGAGTTGGCCTGGAAAATGACTGACGTCGGTGACGGTCCATACAGTGGGCTACTGCCCTATACTCCTGACAATGAAATGGAGGGTAAACATATCAGAGACATGGCCTTTTTGGCAAAGATTTACTTTGCTTTGCAAACAGATGTTTCAGCATTTTTTTGCGCATAAAATTATCTGGCTGGCTTAGGCTAAATTACGGATCTTCATCACATAAATTATTTTTTCACTGTCTAAAATAAATCGCGTACGTCTTAGTTAATTAGACTCTAACCCTTATCTGAATCGATTCGTTGTTTCGAAGATGAATTCTGATGCCCTCGTCACACAGGTGCATAAACGATAATAAAAGGAGGTAGCAAGTGACCATTGCTATTGTAATAGGCACACATGGCTGGGCCGCAGAGCAGTTACTTAAAACCGCAGAGATGTTGTTAGGCGAGCAAGAAAACGTCGGCTGGATCGATTTCGTTCCCGGTGAAAACGCCGAAACGCTGATTGAGAAATACACGGCGCAACTCGAAAAACTGGATACCGGCAGTGGCGTGCTGTTCCTCGTCGATACCTGGGGTGGCAGTCCGTTTAACGCCGCCAGTCGTATAGTTGTCGATAAAGAACAGCACGAAGTCGTGGCCGGGGTGAACATCCCGATGTTGGTTGAAACGCTGATGGCGCGCGATGACAACCCGAGCTTTGACGAACTGGTGGCCCTGGCCGTCGAAACCGGTCGCGAAGGCGTGAAAGCGCTGAAAGCGAAACCCGTTGAGAAAGCCGCACCGGTTGCTGCCCCTGCAGCCGCCAAAGCCGCAGCCCCGCTCAAGCCAATGGGCCCGAACGATTACATGCAGATTGGCCTTGCACGTATCGATGACCGCCTGATCCATGGCCAGGTGGCAACACGCTGGACCAAAGAGACCAACGTACAGCGCATTATCGTGGTCAGCGACGAAGTTGCCGCCGACACAGTGCGTAAAACCCTTCTGACTCAGGTGGCTCCGCCGGGCGTAACGGCGCACGTGGTGGATGTCGCCAAAATGATCCGCGTCTATAACAACCCGAAATATGCGGGCGAGCGCATCATGCTCCTGTTTACCAACCCAACGGACGTCGAACGCGTTGTCGAGGGCGGCGTTAACATTACTTCCGTCAATATCGGGGGTATGGCTTTCCGTCAGGGTAAAACCCAGGTGAATAACGCGATTTCAGTCGATCAGAATGATATCGAAGCATTTAAAAAGCTGAATGCACGCGGTATTGAACTGGAAGCCCGTAAGGTTTCCACCGATCAGAAACTGAAAATGATGGATTTGATCGGCAAAGTCGGGAATTAACCCTGCGCTGATTTTCACATAAAGCTTATGTTATAGGAGAAGTACAATGGAGATTACCACTCTTCAGATTGTGCTGGTGTTCGTCGTCGCGTGTATTGCCGGTATGGAATCCGTACTTGATGAATTTCAGTTTCACCGTCCGCTGGTCGCCTGTACGTTAATTGGTGCCGTTCTGGGCGATATGAAAACCGGTATCATCATCGGTGGTACGCTGGAAATGATCGCCCTCGGCTGGATGAACATCGGTGCGGCGGTTGCGCCGGACGCCGCGCTGGCATCCATCATCTCGACCGTTCTGGTTATCGCCGGTCATCAGAATATCGGCGCCGGTATCGCGCTGGCTATCCCACTGGCTGCAGCCGGTCAGGTACTGACCATTATCGTTCGTACCATCACCGTTGCCTTCCAGCATGCGGCGGATAAGGCGGCCGACAGCGGAAACCTGACGGCACTGTCCTGGATCCACATCTCCTCCCTGTTCCTGCAGGCGATGCGTATCGCGATTCCTGCCGTTATCGTGGCGGTGTCCGTTGGCACCAGCGAAGTTCAGGGTCTGCTGAATGCTATTCCTGAAGTGGTCACCAGCGGCCTGAACATTGCCGGTGGCATGATCGTGGTTGTCGGTTACGCAATGGTCATCAACATGATGCGTGCGGGCTACCTGATGCCGTTCTTCTATCTCGGTTTTGTTACCGCGGCGTTTACTAACTTTAACCTCGTGGCCTTGGGTGTGATTGGTGCTGTTATGGCCATCCTCTACATTCAGCTCAGCCCGAAATATAACCGCGTCGCGGGTGCACCAGCGCAGGCTGCTGGCAACAACGATCTCGATAACGAACTGGACTAGCAGGTGAGCGAAATGGTTGATATGACAAAAACTACCCCGGAGAAAAAACTCACTCCGAGCGATATTCGTGGCGTATTCATTCGTTCAAACCTGTTCCAGGGTTCATGGAACTTCGAACGTATGCAGGCGCTGGGCTTTTGCTTCTCGATGGTACCGGCGATCAAACGCCTGTATCCAGAAAACAACGAGGCGCGTCGCCAGGCGATTAAACGTCACCTGGAATTCTTTAACACCCATCCGTACGTTGCGGCCCCGGTTCTCGGCGTAACGCTGGCGATGGAAGAGCAGCGTGCCAATGGCGCCGAGATTGACGACGGTGCCATCAACGGGATCAAAGTTGGTCTGATGGGGCCGCTGGCAGGCGTGGGTGACCCGATCTTCTGGGGTACCGTGCGCCCGGTCTTTGCGGCACTGGGGGCAGGAATCGCGATGAGCGGTAGCCTGCTGGGTCCCCTGCTGTTTTTTATCCTGTTCAACGCCGTCCGTCTGGCAACCCGTTACTACGGCGTGGCATACGGCTACCGTAAAGGTATCGACATCGTTAAAGATATGGGCGGCGGCTTCCTGCAGAAACTGACCGAGGGGGCGTCGATTCTGGGCCTGTTTGTCATGGGGGCACTGGTTAACAAGTGGACCCACGTCAACATTCCGCTGGTGGTCTCGACAATCACCGGTCAGGATGGTCAGACTCGCGTCACCACCGTACAGACAATCCTCGATCAGCTGATGCCGGGCCTGGTCCCGCTGCTGTTGACCTTCGCCTGTATGTGGCTGCTGCGTAAGAAAGTTAACGCTCTGTGGATCATCGTTGGCTTCTTCGTCATCGGTATCGTTGGCTATGCCATCGGCCTGCTGGGCCTGTAAGATTTGACCTGATACACCGGGGGCCTGCCCCCGGTTTTTTTATCTGGAGGATGAATGACGATCACGGACATCGTACTGGTACTGTTTATTGTTGCTCTTCTGGCCTATGCCATCTACGACGAATTGATCATGCCCCGCCGCAACGGCAAGACGTTGCTCACTATCCCTCTTTTGCGTCGTGGTCGCGTTGATGCGGTGATTTTTGCTGGTCTACTGATGATCCTGATTTATAACAACGTGATGAGCCAGGGTGCTTTATTAACCACATGGTTATTATGTGTGCTGGCATTAATGGCCTTTTATCTGTTCTGGCTCCGCGCCCCGAAAATAATCTTTAAAAGCGCTGGATTCTTTTTCGCCAACGTCTGGATAGAATATAACCGTATTAAAGAGATGAATTTATCTGAGGACGGCGTACTGGTGATGCAATTAGAGCAGCGTCGCCTGCTTGTTCGGGTACGAAATATAGACGACCTGGAACGCATATACAAACTACTCGTTAAAGTTCAATAAGTTAAAGAGATAGCACTGGCTATATTCTGGCAAGTTTTCCGCAATCGGTTATAGCCAAAGCTATATTATTTAACCTTAATGACGATATGTTTTTAACGTTATTTTCACGAATCAATCTAAATGAAAATCGTTATCGTTTGGTTAATAAGATAATACAAGTCGGTTATTGTTTTACATTCTCAAAATATGTTAAGGTTGCGCCCGTCGTTGGGGAGTAGCCGATTTCCGCTATGCCGGAAATGTACGTGTCAACATACTCGTTGAAAAACGTGGCACGTACGGATGGTTCTGCGTCAGCAGAACGATCAGGCGAGACCATAGATGCATTTACTGCTGTTTACTGGGGGCAGTGATGTGTCATATGGATATTCCCGGTCTGGACGCGCTGATGAACCTCTCTGCAACACTTCTTCTGGCCTTTGGTATGTCGATGGACGCATTTGCGGCTTCCATTGGAAAAGGCGCGACGCTCCACAAACCAAAATTGTCTGAAGCCCTGCGCACCGGTCTTATCTTTGGCGCTATCGAAACCCTGACCCCGCTTATCGGCTGGGCTTTGGGCATGCTCGCCAGCCAGTTCGTGCTGGAATGGAACCACTGGATCGCCTTTACGCTGCTGGTTTTCCTCGGCGGCCGAATGGTGATTGAAGGGATCCGCAATGATATCGATGAAGACGAAACGCCGGTTCGCCGTCACGGCTTCTGGCTGCTGGTGACAACAGCCATCGCTACCAGTCTCGATGCGATGGCCGTTGGCGTTGGGCTGGCTTTCCTGCAGGTCAGCATCTTGACCACCGCGCTGGCGATCGGCTGTGCGACCTTCATTATGTCAACGCTGGGAATTATGGTTGGCCGCTTTATCGGCCCGCTGTTAGGCAAACGCGCCGAGATACTCGGCGGTGTGGTGCTGATCGGGATTGGCGCGCAGATCCTGTGGAATCACTTCGCCGGTTAATCGACTCGCTGCCAGCAGTGGATGCTGAAATCCGTCTGGCAGCTGAACGTTTCCTGTGCCGCCAGCGTTTCCCACACCTCCGGCTTTGCCCGCCAGGCAAACGGCGTCATCTGCAGCAGCGCAACCGCCTCTTTCCCCGTCAACGACATTTCATAGGCCAGCGACTGCTCTTGCTGGAGCACAAAGCCCGGCAGCTGTTCAGAATGCGGGGCATGCAGCAGAACTTCACTGTAAATCAGCCCTTTTAGCTCCATTAAGTGACGCGGACCCGGCGTTACGGTAATCACCCAGCCCCCCTCTTTCACTACCCGCGCCAGCTCTTCGCCTTTACAGGGGGCATAAATACGGATCACCGCATCCATACTGCTCTGCTCAAACGGCAGGCGATGGCTGGATGCCACGCAGAATGTCACCTGAGAATAGCGTTTGGCGGCGGCACGGATCGCCGATTTAGAGACATCCAGGCCAAACGTGATGGCACCCTTCTCTTCGGCGGTACGGGCAAACGCGGCGGTGTAATACCCTTCCCCACAGCCAATGTCCAGAATCGATGAGGCGCCGTCAGGCAGGATCTCTTCCAGCTTGCTGGCAACCGCGTCGCGCAGGGGCTGATAGTGCCCGGCATCGAGAAACGCTCTGCGCGCCTGCATCATCTCCGCGCTGTCGCCTGGATCGCGGGACCGCTTATGCTGAACCGGCAGCAGATTGACATACCCCTCTTTCGCCATATCGTAGCGATGCCCCTGCGGGCAGGCGTAGCTTTTATCCATATGCGCCAGCGGCGCGTGGCAAAGAGGACAGCAGAATGTCATGGGAACTCCGGGCAATCATAAAGGGCGAAAGTGTACCGCTAATCGTCCCGCTATAAAACGACCTTAGCGCATAACGATAAGATGGCTTGAATCTGCCGGTAACCCATCCGGTTTTATGTTCTCAATGCGCAAAACGTCACCCATGATTTGACTAAATACCGGCGCCGACACCGCCCCGCCGTAATAAGCTCCGTTTTGCGGATCGTTGATCACCACCGCGAGCGCAAACACCGGGCGGCTGGCCGGGGCTACGCCAGCGGTATAGGCCACATATTTGTCGACATACTGGCCACCGTCGTCAATTTTCTTCGCAGTACCGGTTTTGACCGCCACCCGGTAGTCACGCACCGCAGCTTTGATCCCGCCGCCGCCGGGTAGCGCCACGCTTTCCATCATATGCTCGACTTGATGCACAATCTCTTCCGGCATGACTCGGGTACCGAGGACGGGTGGATCGATGCGGGTTATCGACAATGGCCGTTCGATCCCGTAGCTGCCGATGGTGGCGTAGACATGAGCCAGCTGCAGCGGGGTAGCCATCAGGCCGTAACCAAACGCGAATGTCGCCCGATCCAACTGACTCCAGAATTTTCGCGTTGGCAGCAGACCGCTGCTTTCACCGGTTAACCCCAGCCCAGTGGTGCGACCAAAGCCAAACGCGTGATAAGTATCCAGCAGACGCTGAATCGGCATCGCCAGCGACAGACGAGATACCCCGGTGTCGCTCGATTTTTGCAGAATGCCGGTGAGAGTCAGCTCGGGATAATAGCCGACATCGCGGATGCGGTGCCCGGCCAGGGTATAGGGATGGGTATCGATGACACTGTCCGGCTGGACCAGATTTTGCTGTAGGGCGGTCATCAGTACCAGTGGTTTGACGGTAGAGCCCGGCTCAAAGGTGTCGCTGATGGCCCGGTTACGGAAGTCATTCAATGTCGCACCTTCGCGATTATTGGGGTTGAAGTCCGGGAAGCTCGCCATCGCCAGGATCTCTCCGGTCTGAATGTTAATCAGCACCGCCGCGCCCGACTCTGCTTTATTCCATGCGACGGCGTTATCCAGCGCATCTTCGGTGAGCGTTTGCAGCCGCTTATCGATACTGAGTTGGATGTTGTGCGCCGGTACCGGCGGGACTTCGGTGATATTTTCCACCACGTGGCCGTAGCGATCCTCACGCACTCGCCGCAGACCCGGTTTGCCGGTTAGTTGGGAATTAAAGCTTTTTTCAATCCCTTCTATACCCTGGCCGTCAATGTTGGTGAAGCCAATCAGATTGGCCGCCACGTGCCCGGCCGGGTAAAAGCGTCGGGATTCATCGCGCAGGCTGATGCCCGGTAAATGCAGCTTATCGATCCAGTGGGCCTGTGTGGGATCCACCTGACGCGCCAGGTAGATAAACCTGCCATGGGGATTGCTGTTAATGCGTGCGGCCAGGTCCGAAAGCGACAGGTGCAGCGCGCTGGCTAATGCCTGCCAGCGATAGTCAGAACCCACGCCGCCTTTTCCCAGCACCGTTTTTGGATCGGCCCACACCGCCTGCACCGGTACGCTGACGGCCAGTGCGTTCCCCTCGCGGTCAACGATCATCCCTCTTGGGGCATCGATCGCCACTTCACGCAGGGAGCGCATATCTTCCTGCTTTACCAGCGGGTCTGGATTAATGATCTGCAGCCAGGCGACGCGTCCCAGCAGGAACACCAGACTCCCCAGAATGGCCAGACAGAGAAGTGCAAAACGTAACGGGGTGAAGTTTGAGGCGGGATGGGCGGGTTTCTTTTTCACCAGTGCTCCAGGGCTAGTTAACAACGCACTGATTTAACGGGAAAAATGGCTGGTAGGGGCAAAAACAATGCTAATAACCTCGCAGCTTTGCAACAAATTGCTAACTGGAGCGCATGTGGTAACACTTTGAAAAAGACGCATTAAAAAGCCCCGCATTTGCGAGGCTTTATCTCTGCAACTGAAGCGTCGGAACGATTCAGAGTTGGCAGGTGTCCGATCAGATAGCGGTTACGTTAACAGCAGCCGGACCTTTCTGGCCGTCCTGAATTTCGAACTCAACGTTCTGGCCTTCAGCCAGAGTTTTGAAGCCGTTACCCTGGATTGCAGAGAAATGTACGAATACATCTTTGCTGCCGTCAGCAGGAGTAATGAAGCCAAAACCTTTAGACTCGTTGAACCACTTAACTTGACCTTTAATCTTTGCCATTTGCAAAATTCCTTAGAATGTTTTCTTAGCCCGCAGGCATTCACTGAGATAAAACTGAGACATTACTGCATGAGGCACTAATATAAGGTTCGGCAGAGAAGCGGTATTCAACGACAACGTGTTTACTCAGGACTTCTTTACTGAAAATGCCACACATAAACAGAACTGTACCTCGTTTGACCTAAGCCGTGTTATCACATACTACTTAAATAATGGCAAGCCATTTTTAAACATGTCTCGATCAGTCGCACAAATTCTGAGACTGATCTGCCACAATCTGCACAAATACGCACGTTCTGTGTATACCGTACCAGAAGGCAGCGCAACCCGCCTCAGCCAGCGTAGCCGCTGTAATCAAAGACTTTTTTACCATAGCTCAATATGTTCAAGTCGTCCAGCAAGGTGAAAAAGTTCCCTTCCGGGGTTATTTCAGTTAGTACTTTTTATGACATGTTATTCTGAATTGATCGCAACGCTAAGCAATGGTTGCACCGAGAAAACATTGTATATCGCTTCGCTTGTGCAACTTATATACACCGCTGTTGTATTTATCGCCATGCACCAAAATAATGATATTTTTATGAACCTGCATCAAAAAAAGGCAAGCAAAACGTTTCGATTAAAATAATGTATGACTGTCGTCGACTTAATACAGAATATTCAATAACCCGGCGCTGAGTTGTTATAAGGATAAATATTGACCGATCTTCAGGATGTGAAAGCGACTGTTATCCGGTGCCACATCCTGTAACGCCTGGCTTAGCTCGTTAACCGGCTCGTCAAGCGACTCATCTGCCAGCTCAAACACCCCCCAATGAACCGGAATAGCCAGCGGCATGCCCAGTTGCTGCCAGAGGGCGACGGCCGACTGCGGATCCATATGATTAAGTGACATGAACCAACGTGGTGCATAAGCCCCCACAGGTAAGGCAACCGTATCGAGCTTTCCCAGACGTTCCGGAATAGTGAGCAGCTCCGGGGAGTAGCCGGTATCACCGCTAAACCAGAAGCGCTGGTTTTTCCCTTCCATTACCCAACCACACCACAGGGCGCGATTACGATCCCACGGGCGGCGCATGCTCCAGTGTTGGGCAGGCACAGCGGTAAACGTCAGGCCTTCAAAAACGTAGCTTTGCCACCAGTCCAGCTCAACAACATGCTTTGCGCCACGACGACGGCACCAGTCGCCGAGCCCTAGCGGTACAAAAAAGGTGAGCTGCGGGAAGCGCTTTATCAGCTGGCGCACCGTGGCGTTATCCAGATGATCGTAATGATTATGGGAAATCACCAGCGCATCCAGCGGGGGAAGTGCGGCCACCGACATCACGGAAGGGGTTTTTCGCTGCGGCCCGGCAAAGGGTAAAGGGGATGCGCGATGGGAAAAAACGGGATCCGTCAGAATATAGCGACCAGCAAGGCGCAGTAGCAGACTGGCGTGTCCCAGCCACCAGACACCGTCTTCCGCTTCGCTGTTCAGCGTAACCGGTTGCCACCACTGGCTGATAAAATGATCGTAGCCTTGAGAAGGCGGTTTGGGCAACCCGGCGGCTTTACGCGCTTTACGCCAGCGTTCGACATCGCCAGGTTGATGAGCAGGGGCATCGGCATTGCGAAAACCCTGCGGAGTATGGTGTGCAAGGGAGGAATTATACCAGGGATTTCTCCAGGCCATGTTCTCCTCCCGGTCTGCTTAGCGCTCAGCCACCAGACGAATAAAATCATCGTCTTGATTGCTTGCCGCTTCTTCTGCCACTTTCGGCGCCTCTTTTACTTCCGGTTCGTTGGCATCGCACAGGCGACGCAGCAGCGCGTTCTGACGCTTTTGCAACTCCACCAGCGTTTCCAGTAGTTCAATCTGCTCGTTGGTACGGGAACTGGCACGGTTAACAAAAAACCACGCGACCAGACCTGCCAGCAGCAAGACAAACGAAACAACCAGTGATGCCACACTCAACATCCCGGCATTCAGTAACTCACCCATTTCACCCCCTCAATAAAAGCGCTCATCTTACCACTCGCATTCAGGAAGGAAATCATTTGCGCGAAAAATGACGCTTACCAGGGGATAAACTTATTAACAGAACAGATACCGCTAAAAAACTGTACATCCTGGTCGCACATCACGTTAAGGGTCTGTGTCCAGAGCACCACGCAGGCAATCAACACCACAGCCAGGATAATCCAGCGTATTTTTTTCACTCCACTCTCCGTCCTCTAACCTCATGTTTCCAGGTTATCATGGGCAACTTAAACCACGGCTAACCGTAATGCGAACACGTTGCTTTCGGAATCATACACTTGTTTAAGTGACTGTATCGATTACGCTAAGCGGCAGTCATATAAAAACTATGAGGCCATAATGCGCTTTTTTATTCGCACACTGATTGTTATAGCACTCGTCTGGACTGGTTTGCTGCTTGCAGGCTACGGGGTGCTGATTGGCAGCAAAGAGAATGCCGCCGGACTGGGGATCCAGTGCCAGTATCTCACCGCGAGGGGGATTAGCACGGCGCAGTACATTCATTCCGACAGCGGAATTATCGGACTCTCCCGCTGCCCGCTGCTGCGTAAGAGCGAGATGGTGGTCGATAACGGTTAACCGGATGCATAAAAAACGCCGCCATCAAGGCGGCGTTTTTCATTGCTGGTCTCAATCAGAACGGATAGTCGTTATAACCCATCTGTTCAGAAATCTTCCGTGCCGCCGTATGCAGCATTGCCACATACTCATGCAGATGCTCTTCAGAGAAGCGCAGCGTCGGGAAGGAGATGCTCAGACCGGCGATCACTACTCCAAAGCGGTCGAATACCGGTACGCCAATGCAGCGTAAGCCTTCTTCCTGCTCCTGGTTATCTTCGCCGTAACCTTGCGTACGCACCTGATCCAGAACCTGCAGCAGCTCTTCCGTGCTGGTGATGGTCCGGTCAGTGCTGCGCTTATACTCAACGCCTTCGAGGATTTGCTTCACCTCTTCACGGTCGCGCCACGCCAGCAATACTTTACCGATAGCGGTACTGTACAGCGGGTTACGACGACCAATGCGGGAGTACATACGCAGGTTGTACATGGAGTCGATTTTATGGATGTAGACTATGCTGTCTTCATCCAGCGCGCCCAGGTGAACGGTCTCTTTCGTCAGGCGAGAGAGTTCACGCATCTGAATATCCGCGCTACGAATAAGATCGACATTCTGCAGCGCGCGTGCGCCCAGCTCGAACAGTTTCAGGGTCAGCGAGTATTTTTCTGACTCACCTTCCTGTGCGACATAGCCCAGTGACTTCATGGTCTGCAAAAAGCGATAAACAGTGCTTTTCGACATCATCACACGCTGTGACAGCTCGGTAATACCAATTTCGCGCTCTTCTCCAAGCGCCTGCAGGATGCCAAACACCTTCAACACAGAAGAAACAGAATCTGGTTGTTTATCCAAATCTGCGATTGCCATTCATCACCTCAACCCAAGTGTTTTATAAAATTCAGAACCGGTTTTTATTATAAATTCGTCGCCGCCTTGCTGCAAACGATCCTGGCTCACCTGGTTACAAATCTGCGACATATAACCAAAATAACGGTGCTAAACTCACTATCCTCATAATAATCACCATAATGCTAATTAATTCCCATGACGATAACCCCTTCAGATGGACTGCCGTTGCCCCAGCGGTATGGCGCAATTTTTACGATTATTATCGGTATTTCGATGGCCGTACTGGATGGCGCGATCGCCAACGTCGCCCTGCCGACCATCGCCAGCGATCTCAACGCCTCCCCTGCCAGCTCTATCTGGGTTGTTAACGCCTACCAGATAGCGATTGTTATCTCGCTGCTGTCGTTCTCTTTTCTCGGCGATATGTTTGGCTATCGCCGGGTATACCAGTGCGGGCTGGTGGTGTTTACGCTGACATCCCTGTTTTGCGCCCTTTCGGACACGCTGCACCTGCTGACGCTGGCGCGTATTGCTCAAGGTTTTGGCGGCGCAGCGCTGATGAGCGTTAATACCGCATTGATTCGGCTTATCTATCCCCAACGCCAGCTGGGACGCGGGATGGGGATAAACTCGTTTATTGTCGCCGTGTCATCTGCGGCGGGACCGACGATAGCAGCGGCGATCCTCTCCGTTGCCTCCTGGCAGTGGCTGTTTTTGATCAACGTCCCGCTGGGTATCATCGCCCTACTGTTCGCCCTGCGCTATCTGCCGGCTAACGGGGTCAAAAGCAATATGCCGAAGTTCGATCTGCCAAGCGCGGTGATGAATGCCCTCACCTTTGGCCTGCTGATCACCGCCCTGAGCGGCTTTGCTCAGGGTCAGTCGCTGACGCTGATTGGCGCAGAAATCGTGGCCTTGCTGATCGTAGGCTTCTTTTTCGTGCGTCGCCAGTTGGCGCTGCCGGTGCCGCTGCTGCCGGTGGATCTGCTGCGCATTCCGCTCTTTTCTCTCTCCATCGGCACCTCGATCTGTTCTTTTTGCGCGCAGATGCTGGCTATGGTGTCGCTGCCCTTTTTCCTGCAAAGCGTGATTGGCCGCTCTGAAGTGGAAACCGGCCTGCTGTTAACGCCCTGGCCGCTGGCGACTATGGTGATGGCGCCGCTGGCGGGCTATTTGATTGGCCGGGTGCATGCAGGATTGTTAGGCACGCTGGGAATGGGGGTAATGGCCGTCGGTCTGTTTGCGCTGGCCCTGCTGCCGGCCGCCCCTCACGATCTGGATATCATCTGGCGGATGGTGCTCTGCGGGGCCGGTTTTGGCCTGTTCCAGTCCCCCAATAACCATACGATTATCACCGCAGCCCCCCGCCATCGCAGCGGTGGCGCCAGCGGCATGCTGGGTACCGCCCGACTGCTGGGGCAAAGTACCGGTGCGGCGCTGGTGGCGTTAATGTTCAACCTGTTCGGCCAGGGCGGCACCCACGTGGCGCTGTATACGGCCGGAGCGCTGGCGACCGTCGCCGCGATTATCAGCGGCCTACGGGTCACGCAGCCACAGACACAGGCATAAAAAAAGCGCGTCATTCGACGCGCTTTTCCTTTTTAACCTGCCGGATTACTTCAGGTATTCCCCGTTGCGCAGCGCTTCAATACGCTTATCCAGCGGCGGGTGAGACATAAACAGCTCGCTCAACGACTTCGATTTACCGTTAATGCAAAACGCCATCATGCTGGACGCCTCCTGCGGCTCGTAGCTGGTTTTCAGGCGCTGCAGGGCGGCAATCATCTTCTCGCGGCCCACCAGTTTTGCGGAACCTGCATCCGCGTGAAACTCGCGGTGACGAGAGAACCACATGGTGATGATGCTTGCCAGAATACCAAACAGCAGTTCCAGTACCATGGAGACGGCAAAGTAGATCATCGGGTTGCCGTTGCTGGATTCGCCCTCTTCACGGTCGCCGCCCATAAATCCGGCCGCGATCTGCGCCAGAATACGGGAGATAAAGATCACGAAGGTGTTCACAACACCCTGGATCAGAGTCATGGTGACCATATCGCCGTTAGCAATATGGCTGATTTCATGGGCAATAACGGCTTCCGCTTCGTCACGACTCATATTCTGTAACAGCCCGGTACTGACCGCTACCAGAGAGGCATCGCGGCGTGCACCGGTCGCAAACGCGTTAATATCCGGTGCGTGATAGATAGCAACCTGCGGCATCGCAATCCCCGCCTGGCGGGACTGGTTCGCCACGGTGGTCATCAGCCAATGTTCCATATCATTACGCGGCTGCTCAATAACCTCGCCACCCACGGATTTCAGCGCCATCCATTTGGACATCAGCAGCGAGATAAAGGAACCGCCGAAACCAAACAGCAACGCCATAATTAACAGGCCGGAAATGCTGCTTGACTGAATTCCTGTCAGGCTAAGCACCAGCCCGAAAACCACCATGACCGCAAGGTTGGTGAGCAGGAAAAGCCCGATTCGCATCATAATTTTCTTTTAACCTCAGTTTAACAAAACGCATATTACGATTACCCACATCGTATGGGTATTCGGCGTATTTTCAAGGTTTGGCGGGGTGTAAGTCACCAGAAAGACACAACTTTACACTTTCAGATCACTGGCTGACGGCAGGATGCGGTTAACAAAAAAACAGGCACAATTTCTTGTGCCTGTTGGAGGACTATTTTGCCGGTGCAGGGTCGCTGGCAGGATGATCTTTTTCAAGTTTCGCCAGGTCAATGGCGATTTTGACCGTCTCATCGAGATACGGATCGGGTTCCTGATAATCCTTCGGCAGATCGTCGAGCTTTTTCAGCTCTGGCTTGCCTTCGCGCTTGAAGCGGTCGTTGATGCGCGCCAGGCGCGTAGCATCATCTTCGTCATTCTCTTTCAGACGCTGAGCGTAATTCAGAGAGACGATATTGCGCTTCGCTTTCAGGGCATTGAAACGGGCAATGTCCTTCGCGATGTACTGGAACTCAGGATCCTTCGCGATACGCTCATCGTGCTGTTTGAGCAATGCCGGACCAAACTGGCTGATATCACCCGATTTGACGTAGGTGGCAGCATTAATGCTGTCCCACGGCAGGGCGTTATCTTCGAATTTCTCGCCGGTTTCCGTCTCTTCATTGCCGGTCGGCATGATGATATCCGGGGTCACACCTTTACGCTGGGTACTGCCGCCATTCACGCGATAGAACTTCTGAATGGTGTATTGTACCGAGCCCAGCGCAGGCCATTCCGGACGCAGCATCTGGTCGTAAATACGGTTCAGGGAGCGGTACTGCTGCACCGTGCCTTTACCGAAGGTAGGTTCACCGACCACCAGCGCGCGGCTGTAATCCTGCATCGCAGCGGCAAAGATCTCCGATGCCGAGGCGCTGAAGCGATCGACCAGCACCACCAGCGGACCTTTGTAGTACACCACGCCATCAGTATCGGCATCTTCACGCACTTTACCGTTGTTGTCGCGCACCTGCACAACCGGACCGGACGGAATAAACAGACCGGAAAGCGATACCGCTTCGGTCAGTGCGCCGCCGCCGTTCGTGCGCAGATCGATGATCACGCTCTTCACGTTCTGTTTTTCCAGCTTCTGCAGCTGGACTTTGACGTCGTCCGTCAGACCAACGTAGAAGCCAGGAATATCCAGCACGCCGACTTTATCTTTACCGACGGTTTTCACCGACATTTTCACCGCGCGATCTTCCAGACGGATGCGCTCACGGGTCAGGGTAACGATACGGGTTTTGGTGCCTTTACCGGCAGGCAGAACTTCCAGGCGAACTTTGCTGCCTTTCGGCCCTTTAATCAGAGCAACCACGTCATCCAGTCGCCAGCCGATCACATCCACCATGTTCTGCCCGGTCTGACCCACGCCCACAATGCGATCGCCTACGCTTATCGCCTTGCTTTTGGCTGCCGGGCCACCGGCGACCATAGAGTTGATCACGGTGTAGTCGTCATCCATCTGCAGTACGGCACCAATCCCTTCCAGAGAAAGACTCATCTCCGTATTGAACTGTTCCGTGTTGCGCGGGGACAGATAGTTGGTGTGCGGATCGATTTCGTGCGCGAAGGCCGTCATCGCCAGCGAGAACACATCTTCACTGTTGGTCTGCGCCAGGCGACGAATGGCAAATTTGTAGCGGCGGGTCAGCGTTTCGCGGATCTCTTTCTCATCTTTACCGGTGAGTTTGAGGCTCAGCTCGTCGTACTTAACTTTGCTGTCCCACAGCGTGTTGAGCTCGGCTTCATCTTTCGGCCACGGCGATTTACTGCGGTCAAGATTAAAGGTGTCGTTACCCGTGAAGTTCATCGGGCGCTCGAGCACCTTGAGCGCGTATTGATAGCGCTCAAAACGGCGTTTCTGCGACAGGTTGTACAGGTCGTAGAACAGGTCCAGTTTGCCGCTGCGTAATTCATCGCCGACGACAGACTGTCTTTTGGTAAATTGTTCGACATCGCTGGCCAGCAGGACGTTGTGACTGTAGTCCAGCAGGTTCAGATAGCGGTCGAAAATTTTAGCCGAGAAAGCCTGGTCGAGGTCGAACTGACGGTAGTGCGAACGGGTGAAGCGCGACGAAACGCGCTCACTGACCGTCGCGTGCTGTGTCTCTTCCTTCAGAACAGGAATCTGATCAACACGCGTAATCTCGTCCACAGCGAAGGCGTGGCCTGTTATAGCAAACAGGCCAGCCAGCGCGGTGAGCTTAAAAAATGTGTTCATGCCGGGCCTGGCCTCCGTTTCAGAACAACAAGTGTTCTGCGCGTACAATCATTGACATACCAGAAGTCAGCTGTACACGAACGCCATCTTTGGTGATTTCCAGTACGGTGGCGTCCATCGCATTGTTGCCCGCTTTTACTTTCAGATTCTGACCGACGCTGAGGGCGTTAATGTCAGAAACCGGAGTATGGCGCGGCTCTTCACGAGGTGCGCGTGGGGCTTTAGCCGCTGGTTGATCAGCACGTGGCTTACGCTCGGTATTCTCTTTGCGACGCGGCGCTGGGCGCGGTTTGCGTTCGCGACGAGGCGCGTCTTCTTCACCATTGGCCGCTGCAGCTTCGCGTTTTTTCGCTTGCTGTTCGGCACGCTGGGTCTGGACACGCGCTTTGGCTTCTTCAAGCTGCTTGCGAGCATGTTCAACGTGCTGCTCATCCAGCACACCGCACGGGTTGCCGTCGAGATCGACACGCGTCGCACCGGCTTTGATACCGTAAAGGTAACGCCAGCTTGAAGTATAAAGACGCAGAGCAGAACGCAGTTGGGTTTTGCTGAGACTCATCTCACCTTCAACACGTTCTACCAGATCCTGAAAAATACCAATTTTCAGGGGACGAGCTTCGCCTTCGGCACTAAAACATTGTGGAAAACGTTCGGCCAAGAACGCGATGACTTCTTTACTGCTATTCAACTTAGGTTGATTTTCCATGAAATTTCCTGATTACAACGGACGTTGCCGACAAGCCGCAGGCATGAACAGGCGACATTATAATGACGCCATCCGTAAATGCTACGTTATCCGTTGATTATCCTGCGACGCGCGCAAAGAATTTTTGATAATCGGTCGCGGCGAGGACGTTTTCAAGATTCGCCACCAGCTCGCGCAGGCCCTGTTCATCGTTGGCTGTAAAGCGACTGAAGACAGTGCTGTCGATATCCAGTACACCAATAATCTGCTTATTAACCACCAGCGGCAGAACGATTTCCGCGTTGCTGGCGCTGTCGCAGGCAATATGCCCGTCGAATGCGTGGACATCGTCGACACGCTGCACCAGGTTTTGCGCCACGGCGGTACCGCACACGCCACGCCCGACAGGAATACGCACGCAAGCCAGTTTGCCCTGGAAAGGCCCCAGCACTAACGTCTCGCCTTCCAGCAGGTAAAAGCCGGCCCAGTTGACATCGGACAGACGCTCAAAGAGGAGCGCGCTGGTGTTGGCCAGCGTAGCCAAAAAACTGGTTTCGCCTGCCATCAATGCCTGAAAGTCGCGATTTAGGTCCGCGTAGAATTCTGTTTTGTTCATTATTCAATCACTTGGTTGTCTTACTGAGTTACAGCATAGCCTATTAAAATACGCATTATTTACGTTCATGCTCAAGATGAATCAATTCATGAGTTAAGATAACTAGTAACTATTCATTCAATGCGCGACTCATGGCTCTTAAAACACCCAAAATCACGCCGGTCAGAAAGATAACGATTCATACGGTCGGCGATGCGCTTCCTCGTGCACATTATCAGCGTTGCCCCCAATGCGATACGCTTTTTACGCTGCCAAAGATGAAATCACACCAAAGTGCTTTTTGTCCGCGCTGCAACGCAAAAATCCGCGATGGACGCGACTGGTCATTGACCCGGCTGGCGGCGATGGCCGTCACCATGATGCTGCTGATGCCGTTTGCCTGGAGTGAACCGCTGCTGCGGTTATATCTGCTGGGCGTGCATATTGACGCCAACCTGCTGCAGGGGGTCTGGCAGATGACCCGTCAGGGCGATCCCCTTACCGCCTCGATGGTGCTGTTTTGTACCGTGGGTGCGCCGGTGGTGCTGGTGGCGTCCATCGCCTACCTGTGGTTTGGCAACATTCTGGGGATGAACTTACGCCCGGTGCTCCTGATGCTCGAGAAGCTCAAGGAGTGGGTGATGCTGGATATCTATCTGGTGGGGATTGTCGTTGCCTCCATCAAAGTCCAGGATTACGCTTTTATCCAGCCAGGAGGCGGCCTGTTTGCGTTTATTGCGCTGGTCGTCTTAAGTATTCTGACCCTGATCCATTTAAACGTGGAGCAGCTTTGGGAACGCTTCTATCCCCAGCGCCCCGCCACCCGCTACAATGAGCAGCTGCGGGTCTGTCTGGGTTGCCACTACACCGGGCTGCCCGACGCGCGTGGCCGCTGCCCTCGCTGCCACATTCCCCTGCGGCTGCGACGCAACAACAGTCTGCAAAAATGCTGGGCGGCGCTGATCGCCTCGATGGTGCTGCTCTTACCGGCCAACCTGCTGCCAATCTCGGTGATTTACGTCAACGGCGCGCGTCAGGAAGATACCATTATGTCGGGGATCATCTCGCTGGCAGACAGCAATATCGCGGTCGCCGCGGTGGTGTTTATCGCCAGTATTCTGGTTCCCTTTACCAAAGTGGTGGTGATGTTTACCCTGCTGATCAGTATTCACTTCAAATGTGAACAAGGGCTAAAAACCCGTATACAGCTGTTGCGTTTTGTCACCTGGATTGGCCGCTGGTCAATGCTGGATCTGTTTGTTATTGCGTTGATGATGTCGCTGATTAACCGCGATCAGCTGCTCGCTTTTACTATGGGACCCGCCGCGTTGTACTTCGGTACTGCGGTGATATTGACTATTCTTGCAGTGGAATGGCTGGATAGCCGCTTACTTTGGGATGCACATGAGTCAGGAAACGCCCGCTTCGCCGACTGAAGCGCGAATTAAAACAAAACGTCGTATTTCGCCATTCTGGTTGCTGCCGGTCATCGCTTTGATGATCGCCGGCTGGCTGATCTGGACCAGCTACGAGGATCGCGGCAATACCATTACTATCGACTTCCAGAGTGCTGACGGCATCGTACCTGGCCGCACGCCCGTACGTTTTCAGGGGGTTGAGGTGGGTACCGTCCAGGATATTTCGCTGGATAAGAAGCTGAATAAAATTAACGTCCGCGCCAGCATCAAATCCGATATGGAAGATGCCTTGCGGGAGGAGACGCAGTTCTGGCTGGTGACGCCCAAGGCCTCGCTGGCGGGTGTGTCCGGGCTGGACGCACTGGTGGGCGGGAACTATATCGGCATGATGCCGGGCAAAGGTGAGCCACGAGATCACTTTACTGCGCTCGATACCCAGCCGCGCTATCGGCTCAACAATGGCGATCTGATGATCCATCTGCACGCCTCGGATCTCGGTTCGTTGAACAGCGGCTCGCTGGTCTATTTCCGCAAGATCCCGGTCGGGCGGGTCTATGACTACGCCATCACCCCCAATAAACAGGGGGTGATCATCGACGTGCTGATCGAACGGCGCTTTACCGCGCTGGTGAAAAAAGGCAGCCGCTTCTGGAATGTCTCCGGCGTCGATGCCGATCTGAGCCTGAGCGGGGCGAAAGTGAAGCTCGAAAGCCTGGCGGCACTGGTCAATGGGGCTATCGCCTTTGATTCACCGGAAGGTTCGACCGCTGCGGCACAGGACGATGATTTTGGCCTGTACGAAGATCTGGCCCACAGCCAGCGCGGCGTGATTGTGAAGCTGGCCCTCCCCTCTGCCGAGGGTCTAAAAGCGGACGCAACGCCGCTGATGTACCAGGGGCTCCAGGTTGGACAGCTCACCCGCCTGACGCTGAATCCCGGCGGTTCAGTAACCGGTGAAATGACCGTCGATCCCAGCGTGGTCGATCTGCTGCGTGACAAAACCCGCATTGAACTGCGTAACCCTAAACTGTCCCTCAGCAACACCAACCTCAGCAGCCTGCTCACTGGCAGTACTTTTGAGTTGCTCCCGGGGGGAGGGGAACCGGCCAGCAGCTTTGTGATTGCCCCGGCCGATAAAGCCCTGCTGCAAAAGCCGGGCGTATTGACCGTGACGCTCAACGCGCCGGAAAGCTACGGCATCGATGCCGGTCAGCCGCTGGTGTTGCACGGGGTGCAGATTGGGCAAGTGCTGGAGCGAACCTTAACCGCCAAAGGCGTGGCTTTTGCGGTAGCCATCGATCCGCAGTATCGCGAGCTGGTGCACGGCGACAGCAAATTTGTGGTTAACAGCCGGATCGATGTCAAAGTCGGTCTCGACGGCGTCGAGTTTCTGGCGGCCAGCGCCAGCGAATGGATAAACGGCGGGATCCGCATTTTACCCGGTGAAAAAGGGGCAATGCGCGACAGCTACCCGCTGTTTGCCAATCTCGATAAGGCAATCGAAAACAGCCTGAGCGATCTGCCGACCACCACCCTGACGCTGGTGGCCGAAACCCTGCCGGACGTTCAGGCGGGATCAGTGGTGCTGTACCGTAAATTCCAGGTGGGGGAAGTGATCACCGTCCGGCCTCGCGCCAATGCGTTCGATATCGAACTGCACGTGAAGCCGGAATACCGCAAGCTGCTGACCAGCAACAGCGTCTTCTGGGCCGAAGGTGGCGCCAAAGTGCAGCTCAACGGCAGCGGACTGACAGTGCAGGCATCTCCCCTCTCCCGCGCACTGCGGGGTGCTATCAGCTTCGATAATCTGAGCGGGGCGAGCGCCAGCCAGCGCAAAGGCGATAAGCGGATCCTCTATCCGTCCGAAACCGCCGCCCGCGCGGTGGGTGGTCAGATCACGCTGCACGCTTTTGACGCGGGTAAACTCGCCGAAGGGATGCCGGTACGCTATCTGGGAATCGATATCGGTCAGATTCAGACTCTCAAGCTGATCACCGCCCGCAACGAAGTGCAGGCCACGGCGGTGCTGTACCCGGAGTATGTGGATAACTTCGCCCGCGCCGGAACGCGTTTTTCGGTGGTGACGCCGCAAATTTCTGCCGCAGGTGTGGAGCATCTGGATACCATTCTGCAGCCGTACATCAACGTCGAGCCCGGGCGAGGCAATCCGCGCCGCGACTTTGAGCTCCAGGAAGCCACCATTACCGATTCGCGCTATCTCGACGGTCTGAGCATCGTGGTAGAAGTGCCGGAGGCCGCATCGCTTGCGATTGGTACGCCGGTGCTGTTCCGCGGAATGGAAGTGGGTACGGTAACGGGCCTGACGCTGGGCACGCTGTCTGACCGGGTGATGGTTGGCCTGCGCATCAGCGATCGCTACCAGCATCTGGTGCGCAATAACTCGGTGTTCTGGCTGGCCTCCGGCTATACGCTCGATTTTGGTTTGACCGGCGGAGTAGTGAAAACCGGCACCTTTAATCAGTTTATTCGCGGGGGTATCGCCTTTGCCACGCCGCCAGGCACGCCGCTGGCGCCGAAGTCACAGCCCGGCAAGCACTTCCTGCTGCTGGAAAGCGAGCCGAAAGAGTGGCGCAGCTGGGGTACCGCCCTGCCGCGCTAACCCTCACGCTCCGGTGGCAACCCACCGGAGCGTTTGTGGTACACTGCGCGCCTCTTTGACTCCCTGTGGTGCGCCTGTGGCTCAACGTTCCGTCTATCTCCCTGAAGAATTTCTGGCGCAAATGCGCCAGGCCTTGCCTGAACATCTCTCTTTTGATGCGTTTATCGCCGCCTGCCAGCGCCCGCTGCGCCGCAGTCTGCGCGTTAATACGCTGAAAATTAGTGTCGCCGATTTCCTTACCCTGGTGGCGCCCTACGGCTGGCAGCTCACCCCCATTCCGTGGTGCGAAGAAGGATTCTGGATCGAGCGTGACGACGAGGAAGCGCTGCCGCTGGGCAGTACCGCTGAACATCTGAGCGGACTGTTTTACATTCAGGAAGCCAGCTCCATGCTGCCGGTTGCCGCCCTGTTCGCCGACGGACAGACGCCAGCCCGAGTGATGGACGTCGCCGCCGCGCCGGGTTCTAAAACCACGCAAATCGCTGCCCGCATGGGCAACCAGGGCGCTATTCTGGCAAATGAGTTCTCCGCCAGCCGCGTTAAGGTGCTGCACGCCAACATCAGCCGCTGCGGGATTAGCAATGTAGCGTTAACCCATTTTGACGGTCGCGTGTTTGGTGCCGCACTACCGGAAGCCTTCGATGCGATCCTGCTCGACGCCCCCTGCTCCGGCGAAGGCGTGGTGCGCAAAGATCCCGACGCTCTGAAAAACTGGTCTGTCGACAGCAATCTGGCCATCGCCGCCACCCAGCGGGAGCTGATCGACAGCGCCTTTCACGCCCTGCGTCCCGGCGGCACATTGGTGTACTCCACCTGCACCCTGAACCGCGACGAGAACGAAGACGTGTGCCTGTGGCTCAAAGCCCAGTATCCCGACGCCGTCGAGATACTGCCGCTGGGCGCGCTGTTTACCAGCGCCCGCGACGCCGTCACGCCGGAAGGGTTCCTGCACGTGTTCCCGCAAATTTTTGACTGCGAAGGCTTCTTCGTTGCCCGTCTACGCAAAACCGCGGCCGTTGCGCCTCTGCCTGCACCTAAATTCAAAGTTGGCAACTTCCCCTTTGTGCCGATGAAAACCCGGGAAAGCGCGCAGATCGCCGCAGCCGCCGGTCAGGCCGGCATTGCCTGGGGCGATAATCTGCGCCTGTGGCAGCGCGATAAAGAGGTGTGGTTGTTCCCGACGGAGATTGAACCGTTGATCGGTAAAGTGCGCTTCTCCCGCATCGGCATCCGGTTAGCCGAGACGCACAACAAAGGCTACCGCTGGCAGCACGAAGCCGTTATCGCGCTGGCCGGTAAGGACAACACATTCGCATTAACCCAGCAGGAAGCCGAAGAGTGGTATCGCGGGCGCGACGTCTATCCGCAGGACACCCCGTCCGGCGATGATGCTGTTGTAACCTATCAAGGTTTTCCGATTGGTCACGCCAAAAAAGTGGGTTCGCGCCTGAAAAACAGCTATCCACGCGAACTGGTGCGCGACGGGCGGCTGTTTACCGGTAACAGCAACGACAGCTAAAAAAAGCATTTTTTTACTGGCGGATTTGCTCTCCATTGACCAGGCTAAAAAGTGGGCGACCATACTGGTCGTACCAGAACAGAGCACCACATCGGAGAGCATTATGACGAAAACCAATGTGCGCATTGGCGCATTCGAAATCGATGATGCCGAGTTAAACGGCGATACGCAGGGCGAGCGAACGTTAACGATCCCCTGCAAATCCGACCCTGACCTGTGCATGCAGCTTGATGCCTGGGATGCAGACACCAGCGTTCCGGCAATCCTTGATGGCGAACATTCCGTTCTTTACCGTGAGCATTACGACCAACGTTCTGATGCCTGGGTCATGCGCCTTGCCTGATCCGGAGAGAACCCGCCCGCAGGCGGGTTATTTATTGCCTGCATTCCCCCTACCTCGCAATCTTCCCCTACAATATCAACTGAGTAGTTAATGTTGAGGGAATGATGTTCGCACTGGTACTGTTTATCTGCTATCTGGACGCTGGCTGCGAGGACATCGTGGTAGATGTGTACAACACCGAACCACAGTGTGTGGCATCGATGGACGATCAACGTATTCGCCACGGTGGTTGCTTCCCGGTTGAAGATTTTATCGACGGCTTCTGGCGACCGGCGCAGGAGTACGCGGAAATGTAATCACTGCAGTTGCGCCAGAGTTAACGCGCCGCCAAACACCGCCCCGGTGTCGATATAGTGCAGGTTGTGGCTATCGAAACGCTGGTGGAGCGGCGTGTGCCCAAACCAGAAATGATCCGCCCCGCTTATCCCCTCACCTTCGCCGGCCATCAAGCCGCGCAGGCGATCCCGGTCCCAGAGCGTACGCTGTTTATCAACCGGTTTATCCAGCGCATAGTGCGCCGCCGGATAGTCGGCATGGGCAATCACGTTAACCCCATTGGCGCAGGTAATTTCGATAATCCACGGCAGGGCGTCGCAGCGGGTAAACAGATCCACGGCATGCTGCTTTTGCGCCCCTTTTAATTCAGCAAACCACACTCCGCCGTTCATCATCCACAGCGCAAAAGTGTGGGTGTGCAGCGCATCCAGAGCCATCTGCTCATGGTTTCCCCGCACGGCGTAAAACCACTTTTCATTTAACAGTTGCAGGCATTTCACGCTATCCGGCCCGCGATCGATCAGATCCCCGACGCAAATCAGCAGATCCTGATACGGATCCAGGCGGCGCTGTTTGATCGCGCCTATCAGCATCTGATAGCAGCCGTGCAGATCGCTGACCACCCAGACGTGTCGCCAGTTGTGACCATCAAGTTTGAGATACATAGCGCCTCCTCCGTTCAGTATAGTCCCTGTGGAAGGCCCGCTGCTGCACGCCGGAACGCGGTTTAACCACTAACCCCTGCTTTCACCGGTAATAAGCAATAATTTAACAAAACGGCTAAAAAGCGCTGGACTTCCTCATGCGGGAGTGTGGTATGGTTTAATGAAGAACAGAGGATGTTGCCTGCCTGTGAAAGTGCGTAACGGAAAAATACGTTTGCTTTCAACAGATAAAAAGAGACCGAATACGATTCCTGTATTCGGTCCAGGGAAATGGCTCTTGGGAGAGAGCCGTGCGCTAAAAGTTGGCATTAATGCAGGCTAAGTCGCCTTGCCCTTTAAGAATAGATGACGACGCCAGGTTTTCCAGTCCGCAGTAAAAGTGGCCTGAAAAAAAGCGTCAGCCTGTCCTTAAACACAAAAACCGCAACGCTTCCGAAGAGAAGCCTGCGGTTTTTTTATTGGAACCTGACAGCTAGCAGAGCGTTTCGGCGCGCGCTATAAACGGTTCAAGGCTCTTCTTCTGCGAAGGATTAGCCGGGTCGTCAATCTGGATAATGCTGATGGGTTTGCCAATGCTTTTGCCGCTGTCCACCTGCTGCTGCGCCGCATCGTTCAGCGGATACTGCACCAGGGTGCTGGGGTTGATGGCATACAGCGCGTGGCCCGGTCGGCAGGTCAGCATCACTTCTTCGCGGTTAAACGCCCATTTATCCTTACCCACTTCGAACCGGCTAACGGTAATCACCTGGGGTGCAGCCAGCGCCGCGCCAGAACAGGCCAGCAATAAAAGAGAAAGTACTGTTTTTTTCATCGTTTTTTACCTCGTCAAAACGCAATTGCGGCACCAGAACATATCGATTCACCCGCACAATGAGTGGCAGAGGATAACGCTGTATTATGATCGCGTCGAGGATCATCCTGCCCGGGCTTGTCAACGCGCTGCTGATTGGGTAACGTTGGCCCGCAAATGAAGGAGACGGAAATGAAGAGTAATCTCGCCACCCTCCCCCAGGAGGAGATGGACAAAGTGAATGTCGATTTGGCCGCCGCTGGTGTGGCATTTAAAGAGCGCTACAACATGCCGGTGATCGCCGAAGTGGTAGAACGCGAGCAACCCACGCACCTGCGAGACTGGTTTCGTCAGCGTTTAATTGCGCATCGTTTAGCCTCCGTTAACCTCTCCCGCCTGCCGTGGGAACCTAAAGTTAAGTAACCTTAAACAGAAGTTACAATTCCTTACACTGTTTATGTCAGGATAATAAAGCCCCAACCTATTCAGGGGCTTTATGAATCACTGCGACACGGTGCATAAGGAAATCACGATGTCTCACTGGAATATTGCGGCCGCTCAGTACCGCCCAAAGCACCACTGCGTAGACGACCATGTTGCGCACCACCTGCGCTTTATCTACGCCGCCTCCCTCCATCAGTGCAATCTGCTGCTTTTTCCGGAACTGTCATTAACCGGCCCGGCAGAGCACAACGCCGCGCTTCCTGCCCCGCCCGATACTCGCCAGCTCACCCCTTTGCTTGAGGCCGCGCACGGCTGTAACCTGTCAGTGATTGCCGGGATCACCGTGGAAGAGAAAGGCGTGCGGCGGCGAGGGCTGGCGTACTTCACCCCCAATAAACCGCAGGTGATGATTTACCCGCACGGAACCGGAGCCTGCGTGGAAAACGGCAACAGCAGCCTGACCATTGTCGATTTACACGCTGACCAACCAAACATCACGCCGGATGCCACGCTGTTTACCCATAACCTGGCGGTCAACGAATGTGACTGGTTCTCCTCTCTTGACCAGTTTCAGCAGTTTGCCCATCGCTATGCCATCCCGGTGCTGGTCGCTAACGGCGACGGCGGCAGCGCCCTGTGGGACGCCGGTGGGCAATTAATTGTGCGGGCTGATGGCGGTGAGCTACTGTTGACAGGCCGCTTTGCCGAGCAGGGTTGGCAAGGTGAAATCATTCCATTACGCTAAACGTTTTACGGCCAGGAGAGAGCCATGCTGCGTGTCATCGACACTGAAACCTGTGATCTGCAGGGAGGGATTGTGGAAGTGGCATCTGTCGACGTTGTGAACGGACAGATCGTCAATCCACTCAGCCATCTGGTGCGCCCGGATCGTCCGATCAGCCCCCAGGCGATGGCTATCCACCGGATCACCGAAGCGATGGTCGCCGATAAGCCGTGGATCGACGACGTGATCCCGCACTACCACGGAAGCGCGTGGTACGTGGCGCACAATGCCAGTTTTGATCGCCGCGTTCTGCCCGAGATGCCGGGGGAGTGGATCTGCACCATGAAGCTGGCACGCCGCTTATGGCCAGGGATTAAATACAGCAATATGGCGCTGTATAAGTCGCGTAAGCTCAACGTCAGGACACCGGAAGGGTTGCACCATCACCGCGCCCTGTACGACTGCTACATCACCGCCGCGCTGCTGATCGATATTATGAATACCACTGGCTGGACGCCGGATGAGATGGCGACCATCACCGGTCGCCCGGCGCTGCTGACCACCTTTACCTTCGGCAAATACCGCGGCAAAGCGGTGTCGGAAGTGGCGGACAAAGATCCGGGCTATCTGCGCTGGTTGTACAACAACCTGGAGAGAATGAGCCCGGAGCTGCGTCTGACCCTGAAACACTATCTGGGGGAAGCCTGATCTGCCGCCTGGCCTGTGAGTGATTCCTGCGCCAGGCCAACAATAAACGCATACTCCAGCGCCACCCCTTCGTACGACTTAAAGCGCCCGGACTTACCTCCGTGTCCGGCGTCCATGTCGGTGCAAAGTAGCAGCAGGTTATCGTCGGTCTTCATTTCGCGCAGCTTCGCGACCCATTTCGCCGGTTCCCAATATTGTACCTGGGAATCATGCAGGCCGGTGGTGACCAGCATATGCGGATAAGCTTTGGCCTCGATGTTGTCATACGGACTGTAGGCTTTCATATAGCGATAGTAGGTTTCATCCTGCGGATTACCCCACTCCTCATACTCGCCGACGGTCAGCGGAATGGTCTCATCCAGCATAGTGGTCAGCACGTCGACAAACGGCACCTGGGCTACCACGCCTTTAAAGAGCCCCGGACGTTGGTTGATCACGGTACCCATCAGCATACCGCCTGCGCTGCCGCCCATCGCAAAGCACTGAGAACGTTCGCCATAGCCCTGGTTCAGCAGACCTTCACAGACATCCAGATAGTCGTTAAAGGTGTTTTTCTTCTTCAGGAATTTGCCGTTTTCATACCAGTGCTGGCCCAGCTCGCCGCCGCCGCGAATATGGGCGATGGCATAGACAAACCCTCTGTCCAGCAGGCTTAACCGGCTGCTGCTAAAGTCCGCATCAATGCTGGAACCATACGAACCATAGCCGTAGATCAGTATCGGGTTTTTCCCTTTCTGGAAGTGATTTTTATGATAGACCAGCGATACCGGCACTTCGGTACCGTCACGGGCGACAATCCACAGGTGCTCGCTGCGATACAGTGCTGCATCAAAGCCTTTCACTTCGGCCTGCTTGAGCACCTTGCGCTGCCCGGTATCCATATCCAGCTCGAACAGGGTATCCGGGGTGGTCATTGATGAATAGCCGTAGCGCAGGCGCGATGATTCCGGTTCCGGGTTATAGCCAATCCAGGTGACGTAGGCGGGATCGTCAAACGCGATACCAATCACCTCCCGGGTCTTGCGGTTGATCCGCCGCAGGCTGGTCAATCCGCGCTGGCGCTCTTCCACCACCAGCCAGTCGGTAAACAGGGTAAAGCCCTCGAGCATCACCTGTTCACGCGACGGGATCAGCACTTCCCACTTACGTTCATCGCGGACCTTAGTTTTATACAGGCCAAAGTTTTTGCCCTCCCGGTTGGAGCGCAGATAGAAGCTGTGCTGGAAGTGATCGAGGCTGTACTCATGGTCTTTGCGCCGCGGCAGAAAGCACAGCGGCTGCGCGTCCGGCAGTTCAGCATCCAGCAGCAGCACTTCAGTGGTGGTGGCGCTGGCGAGATAAATAATGACGTAGTGCTTCGAGGTGGTTTTATGCAGGCTAACGTAGAAGGTTTCGTCTTTCTCTTCATACACCAGTTCGTCACTGGCCCCGGGCGTCCCTACCGTATGGCGCCATACCTGATAAGGGTGCAGCGTGGTGGCGTGTTTTTTGACGTAATAGACCGTCTCGGAGTCGTTGGCCCAGATAAAGCCGGGCGAGACGTTATCCAGCATTTCCGGATACCAGTTGCCGGTCTCCAGATTACGAAAACGTAAGCCGTACTGGCGTCGGGAGAGGTAATCTTCGGCCAGCGCCATAATCGCGTTATCCGGCGACACCCCCATTCCCCCGAGGGTATAAAATTCGCTGTGCGCTGCCCGCTGATTGGCATCCAGCAGGATCTCCCACTCTTCCCACTCGGCACAGAGCACCGACTGGCGCTGATAGATAGCGTATTCGTTGCCGGGTTCGTAAACGTGCCGGTAACGATAGCCGTTTCGGCTCCACGGCGCCGAAACATCGCGCTGCGGGACCCGCTCCACCATTTCACTGAGCAGGCGATCCTGCAACGCCTGCTGGGTGGCCATCACCTTGCGGCCATAGTCGTTCTCCGCGTGAAGGTAGTCCAGGACCTCCGGTTGCGAGCGGCTGTCGTCCCGCAACCAGTAATAATTGTCGGTACGCGTGTCACCGTGGACGGTGATGGCGTGCGGTATACGTTGGGCTTTAGGTGGCATGTCGGTAGGATTCTTTTGCGTTTTACACCCTATAAGGTTGGCAAAACATGCGCATGATGCAAGCGAAACGTGACAGCCGCAGGTAAAAACTAGCCCCGCAGCGCCAGTTTTTGCTGCTTAATATCCTGCTCAATGCCGTCGCGAACATCCTGCGGAATTTTCAGCGCGTCGCCCAGTGCACTGAGATAGCTGCGCTCCATAAAGTGATCGATATCGATCGCCGCACAGCTCAGGAAATAGAGCTCCAGCGCTTCCTCTTCATTCTGGATCCCCTGTGCCAGACGCGCAGGATCGAGCGGCTGTTCGATGGCGCGCGCCACCAGCGCCCGGCCCTGCTCTTCGATACCGGCTTCGCGCAGTTGCTGCTCGATGGCGGCACGCTCTTTATCATCAATGTGCCCGTCGCTCTTGGCGGCAAACACCAGCGCCAGGATCAGACGCTCGCTGCGCACGTCCAGCGCCGAGGCCTGGTGGCCAAACTGTGGCTCATCCTGATGGGCGTTGCGCACCTTTTCCTTGTATTTGTTCCACAGCACCGAGCCCGCAATAGCACCGCCACCGGCGAGTAACGCCCCGGTGCCATATTTGCTCAACAGTTTACGCGATGATTTGTTCGCCACCAGCAGCCCGGCGAGGCCGCCGAGTGCGCCCGGTACCAGCAGCTTGCTCAGTCCTTCGCCGGACGATGACGATGATTTCTGCCCCAGCAGCGACTGCAATTGATTCAACCAGTTTGACATGATTCCCCTCACGTTTCTGTGCATGAATTTCACAGCGTAAGCGAGGGGATGTCAGGAAATGTCTGCGGCAACAAAAGAAGCGAAAATTCACTTCCCGGACGTCTGATACTCCGCGCTACCCGCCTTGCAGTCGATCTTCACCTGATAATGGATGTCGCTGGTTTTTCCGCGCACCGTCAGCGGCACCGTCCAGCGATCGTTCTCGCCTTTCACCTGCTGAGGGTTGATCCAGGCGACCGGGTCGGCCTGCCCCAGCGTCTTCTGATCGTCAGCCCAGCGTACGATACGGTTTTGCAGATAATCCCGCTTCACGCTGGCCGCAATCCCTTCGGCATTCTGCCCTTCACAGGCCGGAAATTTGACCGTTTTGTTCTCTGCTGCCTGCGCCGTCAGGCTGCCAGCCAGCAACAGCATTGCTACCATTACCCCTGTTTTCTTCATCACGCGCTCCTTTGTTTTTGGTTCCCCAAAAGCATGGTCGAAAAATACAGCTATGCAAATAACGACCTGTCTGGCTGGGATTTTTTCGCAGGGCAAGACAGACGCAAACGTTTTCGTTTATACTGCGCGCAACTTTTTCAGGGGGAATAGTATGACTCTTTTAGGAACCGCGCTGCGACCGGCAGCAACGCGCGTAATGCTGCTGGGTTCAGGTGAACTGGGTAAAGAGGTGGCCATTGAGTGCCAGCGCTTAGGCATTGAAGTCATCGCCGTCGATCGCTATGCCGACGCACCGGCCATGCACGTGGCTCACCGGGCGCACGTCATTAATATGCTGGACGGTGACGCCCTGCGCGCGTTAATCGCGCTGGAGAAACCGGACTTCGTGGTGCCAGAGATCGAAGCCATCGCCACCGACACCCTGCTGGCGCTGGAGGCCGAAGGCCAGCGCGTGGTGCCCTGCGCCCGTGCGGCAAAACTGACCATGAACCGGGAAGGTATTCGCCGCCTGGCCGCAGAAGAGTTGTCTCTGCCGACCTCCCGCTACCGTTTTGCCGACAGTCAGGCCGATTTTTTACAGGCCGTGGCGGAAATTGGCTACCCGTGCATCATTAAGCCGGTGATGAGCTCCTCCGGTAAAGGCCAGAGCTTTGTGCGCAGCGCCGACCAGCTGGATAAGGCGTGGGAGTATGCCCAACAGGGCGGCCGCGCGGGTGCCGGACGAGTGATCGTAGAAGGCGTGGTGCAGTTTGATTTCGAAATCACTCTGCTGACCATCAGCGCCGTCGACGGGGTGCATTTCTGCGATCCGATTGGTCATCGTCAGGAAGATGGCGACTACCGTGAGTCCTGGCAGCCGCAGCAGATGAGCCCGCTGGCGCTGGAACGCGCCCAGGCAATCTCGCGCGAAGTCGTCCTGGCGCTGGGTGGCTACGGTCTGTTTGGCGTCGAGCTGTTCGTCTGTGGCGACGAGGTCATTTTCAGCGAAGTCTCTCCACGTCCGCACGATACCGGGATGGTGACCTTAATCTCGCAGGATCTCTCCGAGTTTGCGCTGCACGTGCGCGCCTTCCTCGGTTTGCCAGTCGGCGGCATTCGTCAGTATGGCCCGGCGGCCTCGGCGGTGATCCTGCCGCAGTTGACAAGCCAGAATGTCACCTTTGCTAACGTCGAGGCGGCGGTCGGCGCAGGCCTGCAGCTGCGTCTGTTTGGCAAACCAGAAATTGAAGGGTCGCGTCGTTTAGGCGTGGCACTGGCGGTGGGTAACACCACCGATGAGGCGGTCGAGCGGGCCAAAAAAGCGGCCGCGAGCGTCCAGGTCGCAGGATAAAAAAAACGGGCCGAATGGCCCGTTTTTTGTCAGTTCGATAACCTTACTGCTGCGCGCCTTCAACGGCATCGCGCGCCAGTTTGGTAATGCGATCCCAGTCGCCTGCTTCCAGTGCATCCGCTGGCACCAGCCAGGAGCCGCCGATACAGAGCACACTTTTCAGCGCCAGGTAGTCACGGTAGTTAGCCGGAGTGATGCCGCCAGTCGGGCAGAAACGGACCTGCGCGAACGGACCCGCAATCGCCTGCAGCGCTTTGGTGCCGCCATTGGCTTCAGCCGGGAAGAATTTGAACTCTTTCAGGCCGTAGTCCAGACCCAGCATCAGTTCAGACACGGTGCTGATGCCTGGGATCAGTGGAATAGAACCTTCGGTCGCGGCTTTCAGCAGCGGCTCGGTCAGTCCCGGGCTAATCGCGAACTGTGCGCCCGCTTCGGTCACTTCAGCCAGCTGCTGTGGGTTCAGCACGGTGCCCGCACCGATGATTGCTTCCGGCACTTCTTTGGCAATGGCGCGAATAGCATCCATTGCACAGGCGGTACGCAGGGTGACTTCCAGCACGCGGACGCCACCGGCAACCAGCGCTTTCGCCATCGGTACAGCATGTTCCAGCTTGTTGACCACGATAACAGGCACTACCGGGCCAGTTTTCAGGATTGCTTCTGCACTTGTATTCCAGTTTTTCATCAGAGTTTTTCTCTCACCAGATCGATTATTCTTGTCGTCTTAAAACGTAATACAGGTCGCGCCCTGCTCCGCGCCCGAGAGTTTCTCGCGCAGCGCGCTGAACATTTCGCGCCCCGTCCCCACGCGCGATGCGCTCAGGTCAGGAATATGCGGCTTACGAGCGGCAAGTACCGCTTCGTCGACCAGTAAGGTTAACTCACCCGTCTGGCCGTTAACACGGATCATGTCACCGTCGTACACTTTCGCCAGTAATCCCCCGTCGTAGGCTTCCGGGGTCACATGAATTGCCGATGGCACTTTACCTGATGCGCCGGAGAGGCGTCCATCGGTAACTAACGCAATTTTGAAACAGCGGTCCAATAATACACCAAGCGGCGGCATTAGTTTATGTAATTCTGGCATCCCGTTCGCTTTTGGTCCCTGATGACGCACCACCACCACGCAATCTTTGTCCAGCAGACCCGCTTCAAAAGCCGGCAGAACGTCATGCTGGCTTTCAAAAACAATCGCCGGAGCTTCAACGATCTGGTTTTCTACCGGCACCGCAGAGGTCTTCATCACCGCGCGACCGAGGTTACCGTTCAGCACTTTGGTGCCACCGTGGTGAGAGAATGGCTTATCGAAGGTAGCGATCACGCTGTCATCCAGCGATGCCGTTGCCCCTTCACGCCAGTCGAGCACGCCGTCGTTCAGCCACGGCTCCTGGAGATAACGCTTAAGGCCGAAACCGGCAACAGTATTGACGTCTTCATGCAGCAGGCCGCCTTTCAGCAGTTCACGCATCAGAACCGGTACGCCGCCCGCTGCCTGGAAATGGTTGATATCCGCCGGGCCGTTCGGGTACAGGCGAGTCATCAGCGGGACGACTTCTGAGAGATCGGAGAAATCATCCCAGTTGATCTGGATCCCTGCCGCACGCGCCATCGCCACCATGTGCATGGTGTGGTTGGTGGAACCGCCGGTCGCCAGCAGCGCCACGATACCGTTCACCACCACTTTTTCATCGACCATTTTCCCGAGCGGCATCCATTCGTTGCCGTTTCCGGTCAGACGCGTGACCTGCCGCGCCGCGGCGGCCGTCAGCGCTTCGCGCAGCGGGGCATCCGGATGGACAAACGACGAGCCCGGGAGCTGCATCCCCATAAACTCTACCACCATCTGATTGGTGTTAGCGGTGCCGTAAAATGTACAGGTGCCCGGCGCATGATAAGACGCCGCTTCTGACTCCAGCAGCGCCATGCGATCGACCTTGCCTTCGGCATACAGCTGACGAATGCGCACTTTTTCTTTGTTCGCCAGACCGCTAGCCATTGGGCCTGACGGAACAAACAGCGCAGGCAGATGACCAAACGACAGCGCCGCCATCGCCAGGCCCGGGACGATTTTATCGCACACGCCAAGGTACAGCGCACCATCAAACATGTTGTGCGACAGGCCTACCGCCGCCGACATGGCGATCACTTCGCGGCTCAGCAGAGAAAGTTCCATGCCGTCCTGACCCTGTGTCACGCCATCGCACATAGCCGGCACGCCGCCCGCCACCTGCCCAACCGCATTGGCCTGGTGCAGTGCTTTACGAATGATGTCCGGGTAGGTCTCGTACGGCTGATGCGCCGAGAGCATGTCGTTATAGGAGGTAATGATCGCGATATTGTTACGCAGCATGCTTTTCAGCGAGGCTTTATCTTCAGGCTGGCAGGCAGCAAAACCGTGCGCCAGATTCCCGCAGGCCAGCTGCGAGCGATGGACCGTATCGCTCTTCGCCTGCTGGATGCGTGCGAGGTAGGCAGAACGGGTCTCTTTTGAGCGCTCAATAATGCGCTGTGTTACGCGTAACATTTTCGGATTCATAGAAGCTCCTGTAATTTATCTGTCCGCGCTCTGGATTTAACAAAACGTTTAGCGGGCTGAAACATCCCTGAAACGCTTGATGGCCGGAGCTCTGGGGCAAAATCGCTTCAGCCAGTGTAATAAAAAAAGCTCCGGGTGGAAATCCACCCGGAGCTTAAATGATTAATTATTGTGCGCTGGCCTGAGCCAGATCATGTTACCGGTAAAATACCTCGTAGGGATTAACGATAAACCTTACTCAAACTCGTTCCAGGAACGGCCGTCGCGGGTGATCATCGCTACCGAGGCAACCGGTCCCCAGGTGCCTGCCTGATACGGCTTAGGTGCATCCTGATCGGCGGCCCAGGCTTCGGTAATGGAGTCGACCCACTTCCACGCCTCTTCCACTTCATCACGACGGACAAACAGCGCCTGAATGCCGCGCATGGTTTCCAGCAGCAGACGCTCATACGCATCGGCCAGATGAGTCTGGTTGAAGGTTTCGGAGTAGCTCAGATCCAGCTTGGTGGTCTGCAGGTTATGCTTATGGTCGAGGCCCGGCACTTTGTTCAGCACCTGAATATCCACGCCTTCGTCCGGCTGCAGACGGATAGTCAGTTTGTTCTGTGGCAGCTCCTGCCAGGACTCTTTGAACAGGTTCAGTTCCGGGTTCTTGAAGTACACCACCACTTCAGAGCATTTGGCTGGCAGACGTTTACCGGTACGCAGGTAGAACGGCACACCCGCCCAGCGCCAGTTATCGATATCGACGCGGATCGCCACGAAGGTCTCGGTGCTGCTGGTTTTATTGGCACCCTCTTCTTCCAGGTAGCCCGGCACTTTCTGGCCCTGAGCAAAACCGGCGGTATACTGGCCGCGAACGGTTTTTTCGCGCACATTGGAACGATCGATGCGACGCAGCGACTTCAGCACTTTCACTTTCTCATCGCGAATACTGTCCGCAGACAGATCGGACGGCGGTGCCATGGCGATCATGCACAGGATTTGCAGCAGGTGGTTCTGAATCATATCGCGCATCTGACCGGCCTGGTCAAAGTAACCCCAGCGCCCTTCGATACCCACCTCTTCCGCCACGGTGATCTCCACGTGGTCGATTGTGCGGTTATCCCAGTTGTTGACGAACAGGGAGTTGGCAAAGCGCAGCGCCAGCAGGTTCAGCACCGTCTCTTTACCGAGGTAGTGGTCAATACGGTAAACCTGGCACTCTTCAAAATATTCGCCGACCTGGTCGTTAATTTCGCGGGAGGTCGCAAGCGACGTGCCCAGCGGTTTCTCCATCACCACGCGAGCCGGTTTGGCATTCAGTTTCGCCTCGCCCAGACCTTTGCAGATGGCGCCGAAGGTGCTTGGTGGCATGGCAAAATAGTTGATGGTGACGCGATTTTTCTGATCGAGCATCTCACCCAGTTGGGTAAAGGCAGTCGTATCGTTAACGTCCAGGTTACAGAAATCGAGACGTCCACTCAGCGTATCCCACAAACTTTCATCGATTTTCTCTTTCATGAAAGTTTCCAGCGCTTCGCGCACGACTTTGGTATACGCGTCTTTATCCCAGTCCGCACGGCCCACGCCCAGAATGCGCGTATCCGGGTGGATTTGACCCGCTTTTTCCAGTTGATACAGGGAAGGCAGCAATTTACGGCGTGCAAGATCGCCTTTCGCGCCGAAAATGACCAGGTCACATGCCTGGGCTGTTTGCGTTACCGCCATGTCATTCTCCTCAGTTGGATATCCTGGTGCTTTTGCCAGATTACCGTTGTAATTTTATTACAATGCACTGTACTGCTTTTACGTCATTCCCGAAACCATTAGCACTTATCCTGTCGTGCGAAACGGCGGTTTTTGCCCCCGGATTGCTTTGAACGCGGTTGTGACGTAAAAGCTGCTGAAATTTTGTACTGCATGAACGTTGCTAAAATCCGACAGCGATCAAGTAATGAAAAAAAACAACAACATTTTTTTCAGGGCTTGCCCTTTTCGGCCGGTCACAGGCGTATATTCTTGCTAATTCGAATCGCGATTTCACCCATTAATGAAATCGTTTCCACCGATGAGTGTCGTGTTAATAATGAACATGCTGGAAAAAATCCAGTTTCAACTGGAACACCTTAGCAAATCCGAACGGAAAGTGGCTGAAGTAATTCTCGCCACCCCCGCTCAGGCCATTCATTCCAGCATCGCCACTCTGGCTCAGGAGTCGGGGGTCAGTGAACCGACCGTTAACCGATTCTGCCGCAGTATGGAGACGCGTGGCTTCCCTGATTTTAAACTGCATCTGGCGCAAAGTCTGGCGAACGGGACGCCTTACGTAAATCGCAACGTCGATGAAGACGACAGCGTGGAGGCCTATACCGGCAAGATTTTTGAATCAGCGATGGCGACGCTGGATCAGGTTCGCCAGTCGCTGGATATGGCGTCGGTGAATCGCGCCGTTGATTTGCTGACCCAGGCCAAGAAGATTGCGTTCTTTGGGCTCGGCTCGTCGGCGGCGGTCGCCCATGATGCCATGAACAAATTTTTCCGTTTTAATGTGCCGGTTATCTATTCCGACGACATTGTCCTGCAACGCATGAGCTGTATGAATTGTAACGATGATGACGTGGTAGTGCTGATTTCGCATACCGGACGCACCAAAAGTCTGGTGGAGCTGGCCCAGCTGGCGCGTGAAAACGATGCCATTGTCATTGCCCTTACCACCGCCGGTACGCCGCTGGCGCGGGAAGCGACGCTGGCAATCACCCTCGATGTGCCGGAGGACACCGACATGTATATGCCCATGGTGTCCCGTCTGGCGCAGCTGACGGTGATCGATGTGCTGGCAACCGGCTTTACTCTGCGCCGTGGCGCTAAATTCAGAGATAACTTGAAGCGAGTCAAAGAAGCGCTCAAGGAATCGCGTTTTGATAAAGAATTGTTCATCAAGGGTGATGTTCCCTGATCGTCAATTACAAGGTTGTTACCTTTTTCAGTATTCGGTATTTTCCTTGTTCGTACAGAGCAAACAGAGTGCCGAATTATCGTTCACGCAACACCAGGTTGTTTCAGTCAATGGAGTATTACATGACCAGAAGGCTTCGCAGAACCAAGATCGTTACCACCTTAGGCCCGGCCACAGACCGCGATAATAACCTCGAGAAAATCATCGCCGCAGGTGCCAACGTGGTACGTATGAACTTCTCCCACGGTACGCCGGAAGATCATAAATTACGTGCGGATAAAGTCCGTGAGATCGCGGCAAAACTGGGACGCCACATCGCTATTCTTGGGGACCTTCAGGGACCTAAGATCCGCGTCTCAACCTTTAAAGAAGGCAAAGTCTTCCTCAATATCGGGGATAAATTCCTGCTCGACGCCAACATGAGCAAAGGCGAAGGCGATAAAGAGAAAGTGGGGATCGACTACAAAGGTCTGCCTGCTGACGTGGTTCCGGGCGACATCCTGCTGCTCGACGACGGTCGCGTACAGCTGAAAGTGCTCAGCGTTCAGGGTATGAAAGTGTTTACCGAAGTGACCGTTGGCGGCCCGCTCTCCAACAATAAAGGCATCAACAAGCTGGGCGGGGGTCTTTCCGCTGAAGCCCTGACCGAGAAAGACAAAGCCGATATCATCACTGCAGCCGAGATTGGCGTGGATTATCTGGCGGTCTCTTTCCCACGCTGTGGCGAAGATCTGAACTACGCTCGCCGTCTGGCACGCGACGCAGGGTGTGATGCCAAAATCGTCGCAAAAGTAGAACGTGCGGAAGCGGTCTGCAGCCAGGATGCAATGGATGACATCATCCTCGCCTCTGACGTGGTGATGGTTGCCCGTGGCGACCTCGGCGTTGAGATTGGCGACCCGGAACTGGTCGGGATCCAGAAGGCGCTGATCCGCCGCGCTCGTCAGTTGAACCGTTCGGTGATCACCGCCACCCAGATGATGGAGTCGATGATCACCAACCCGATGCCAACCCGTGCAGAGGTGATGGATGTGGCAAACGCCGTGCTGGATGGCACCGATGCCGTGATGCTGTCAGCGGAAACCGCCGCAGGTCAGTACCCGGCAGAAACCGTGGCCGCGATGGCGCGCGTCTGTCTGGGTGCCGAGAAGATCCCAAGCATCAACGTCTCCAAGCACCGTCTGGACATTCAGTTCGACAACGTGGAAGAAGCGATTGCGATGTCCGCGATGTACGCGGCCAACCACCTGAAAGGCGTCACGGCGATCATCACCATGACGGAATCGGGCCGTACCGCCCTGATGACCTCACGTATCAGCTCCGGTCTGCCGATTTTTGCGATGTCCCGTCATGAGCGCACCCTGAACCTGACCGCGCTGTACCGTGGCGTAACCCCGGTTTACTTCGACAGCACCAGCGACGGTGTAGCTGCGGCGAACGATGCGGTGAACCTGCTGCGCGACAAAGGCTACCTGGTCTCCGGCGATATCGTCATCGTGACCCAGGGTGATGTGATGAGCACCATCGGCTCCACCAACACCACCCGCGTGATGACCGTCGAGTAACAGGTCTCTCCCCTCTTCCTGTCGGAAGAGGGGCTTTTTTACTTCCTCGGATATAACTCTTTGCGCTGATACGGCTCAGTTTCGCCGGGCTTGCGCGTCTTCAGCAATTTCAAGATCCAGGTGTACTGCTCCAGATGCGGTGCCACCAGAATCTCGACCTCTTCGTTCATCCGCCGCGCGATGGTTACATCGTCAGCGGTCAGCAGATCGTCCATCGGCGGGCGCACTTCAATCGTCAGACGATGGGTTTTGCCGTCGTAAACCGGGAACAGGGGGATCACTCGCGCCCGGCACACCTTCATCAGGCGGCCAATCGCGGGCAGCGTCGCTTTATAGGTCGAGAAGAAATCAACGAACTCGCTGTGCTCTGCACCATGATCCTGATCGGGCAGATAGTAGCCCCAGTAGCCCTGACGCACCGACTGGATAAATGGCTTGATACCGTCGTTACGGGCATGCAGACGCCCGCCAAAGCGACGACGCACGGTGTTCCATACATAATCGAAGATTTTATTCCCCTGGTTATGGAACATTGCCGCCATTTTTTGGCCCTGCGACGCCATCAGCATCGCCGGAATATCCACGCCCCAGCCGTGCGGCACGAGGAAAATCACCTTTTCGTCGTTGCGGCGCATCTCGTCGATGATCTCCAGCCCTTTCCAGTCGACACGCTGAGCGACTTTCTCCGGACCGCGTAACGCCAGCTCGCCCATCATCGCCATCGCCTGCGGCGCAGTGGTGAACATCTCGTCGATGATCGCCTCACGTTCCGCCTCGCTCTTTTCCGGGAAGCAGTAGAGCAGGTTTATCTGTGCGCGACGACGGGCGCTTTTGCCGAATTTGCCCGCGAGACGCCCCACTTTTCCCAGCACCGGATCGCGCACGGCAGCAGGAAGCAGTGCAATACCGGCAAAGGCAAAGACCCCAAACCAGGCACCCCAGAAGCGCGGATGGCGAAAGTTTTTTTCAAATTCAGGAATGTATTCAATGTTATTTTTTTTGGTTTCCATGCTTTTTCCAGGGCGGGTGATGCACAAAAGAGTCAGGCATTAGTTTAGCGAGGCCGTGCGCCAGGCACAAAAGAAAAAGCCGGCGCATCGTCTGCACCGGCTTTGGTCGCCCGGAAATTAATCCAGGCCGAGTTGCGGAATAACCTCTTTGACCTGCGCCAGATAATCGCTACGGTCTTTGCCGGTCAGCCCTTCGGTACGCGGCAGTTTCGCCGTGAGCGGGTTGACGGCCAGCTGGTTGATCCACACTTCATAGTGCAGATGCGGACCGGTAGAGCGGCCGGTATTGCCCGACAGCGCAATGCGATCGCCACGTTTCACCTTCTGGCCAGGCTTCACCAGCAGCTTGCGCAGGTGCATATAACGGGTGGTATAGGTCCGCCCGTGACGCACGGCAACGTAATAGCCTGCGGCCCCGCTGCGTTTCGCCATCACCACTTCACCATCACCGACGGCCAGCACCGGCGTACCCTGCGGCATGGCGAAATCGACGCCACGGTGCGGCGCAACGCGACCGGTAACCGGGTTCAGACGACGCGGGTTAAAGTTCGACGACACGCGGAACTGTTTTGAGGTCGGGAAGCGCAGGAAACCTTTTGCCAGCCCGGTACCGTTACGGTCGTAGAACTTACCGTCTTCGGCGCGGATCGCGTAATAGTCTTTACCGTCCGAGCGCAAACGCACCCCGACCAGTTGGCTTTGCTCACGCTTGCCGTCAAGCATTTCACGGGACATCAGTACCGACCAGGCATCGCCTTTTTTCAGTTTACGGAAATCCATCTGCCACTGCATGGCTTTGATCACCGAACTGATTTCACCGCTGGTCAACCCGGCGTCACGTGCGCTGGCGACAAAGCTACCGCCGCCTAACGTGCCTTTCATCGCACTGTTGACCCAGTCGCCCTGCTGCAGTTCGCTGGTCATCTTGAAACCGTTTTCAGTACGATCGTAGGTACGGGTTTCACGACGCGACATTTCCCAGGTCAGGCGCTGTAAATCACCGGCATCGGTCAACGTCCAGGAGAGCTGTTGGCCGATTTTCAGGTTACGCAGCTCTTTATCCGAGGCGGCAAGCTGGCTGATATCGCCCATTTCAATGCCGTACTGGTTAAGAACGCTGCTGAGCGTATCGCCGGTGGAGACCACATATTCATGAACACCGACTTCAGCTTCAGTCTTGTCATCAAGTTCATCCTGCGGGATCGCTTCCTCTTCCTGCGCAGCCTGATCGATGGGTTCACTGGCTTCTGGCAATAACGACCGGACGTCACTCTTCTCCAGTTCGATAGTCTTGACAATAGGTGTAGAGACTGGATGGTAAATATAGGGCCGCCAGACGGCGACCGCTAAGGTGAGTACTGTAAGCGACCCCAGCATGACGCGGTGGGGCCGGGGCAGATTATTAAATGCCAGAGCGACAGAGCGGGCTATCTGTTGCACGTATTCACTTCCTCGTTAATCTCCTTTCAGGCAGCTCGCATACTGGTTCGCCAGTTGGCTGAGGAACTGAGAATAGCTCGCTTTGCTCAACTGGATAGAGGTTCCAAGCGGGTCAAGGGTGCCCATACGTACGGACGTTCCCCTTGCCACGGCTTCAACGACCGCTGGCCTGAACTGTGGCTCAGCAAAAACGCAGGTCGCTTTTTGCTCAACCAACTGTGTTCTGATTTCATGTAAACGCTGCGCACCAGGTTGAATTTCGGGGTTTACGGTGAAGTGGCCAAGCGGCGTGAGACCGTAGTGTTTTTCGTAGTAGCCGTAGGCATCATGAAAAACGAAATATCCTTTACCTTTCAATGGTGCGAGCTCGGTACCTACCTGCTTGTCGGTTGTGGCAAGTTGTGCCTCAAAATCCTTCAGGTTGGCGTCTAATTTGGCTCGACTTTGCGGCATAAGTTCCACTAATTTTTCGTGGATTGCAATCGCTGACAGGCGGGCGATCTCAGGCGAAAGCCAAAGATGCATATTGTACTCGCCGTGATGGTGATGCTCGTCACCTTTTGCCCCAGCGCCATGATCGTGATCATGCTCATCCCCGTCATCATCGTCGCCTTTCATCAACAACGGTTTGACACCTGAAAGATTAGCGATGGTAACCTGTTTGGTCTCAGGCAACTGACCTGCTGACTTTTGCATGAAGGCTTCCATGTCCGGGCCAATCCATACTACTAAGTCCGCGTTTTGTAAGCGTTTTACATCGGAAGGGCGCAGAGAATAATCGTGCTCTGAAGCCCCGTCCGGCAGTAAAACCTGAGTTTCTGTAACACCATCAGCAATGGCTGAGGCGATAAAACCGAGCGGCTTAAGCGAAGCGACTACGGCGGCGTTAACATCTTGTGCTGCGGAACCCCAAAGGGCAGCGGATAATGCTGCGAAAAGAAGCGTATTTTTCTGTAACATAATGCGACTATTCATCGTAATGAGTGTGTGGAATGTGATATTATAACATTCGATAACTTCTGCAAGCATAAATTGACATGACGACTTTGGTATCTCTCGAAAAAATTTCGGTTTCATTTGGCCAGCGCCGCGTCCTCTCTGACGTGTCCCTGGATCTGAAAGCCGGTAGAATTTTAACGCTGCTCGGCCCGAACGGTGCGGGCAAATCAACGCTGGTGCGCGTGGTGCTGGGTCTGGTCGCACCGGACACTGGTATTATCAAGCGTGACGGCAAGTTACGTATTGGCTATGTCCCGCAAAAGCTGCATCTGGACGCGACTCTGCCGCTGACCGTGAGCCGTTTTTTACGTCTGCGCCCCGACACCCGTAAGGAGGATATCCTCCCTGCCCTCAAGCGGGTGCAGGCCGGGCATCTGATCGAGGCGCCGCTGCAAAAGCTGTCCGGCGGTGAGACACAGCGCGTTTTGCTGGCCCGGGCGCTGCTCAATAAACCACAACTACTGGTGCTCGACGAACCGACTCAGGGCGTGGATGTCAATGGTCAGGTCGCGCTGTATGACCTGATCGATCAGCTGCGTAAAGAGTTGGGCTGCGCCGTGCTGATGGTCTCCCACGACCTGCATCTGGTAATGGCGAAGACCGACGAGGTGCTGTGTCTCAACCAGCACATCTGCTGCTCCGGCACGCCGGAAGTGGTCTCCATGCATCCGGAGTTTATCTCGATGTTTGGCCCACGCGGCGCTGAACAGCTCGGCATTTATCGCCATCATCACAATCACCGCCATGATTTGCAGGGCCGCATTGTTCTGCGCCGGGGAAACGGTAACTCATGATTGAATTATTATTACCCGGCTGGCTGGCCGGGATGATGCTCGCCTGCGCGGCGGGTCCACTCGGCTCGTTCGTAGTCTGGCGCAGAATGTCTTACTTTGGCGATACGCTGGCGCATGCTTCTCTGCTGGGTGTGGCCTTTGGCTTACTGCTGGATGTCAATCCGTTTTACGCGGTCATTGCGGTCACGTTGATGCTGGCAGCCGGGCTGGTGTGGCTGGAAAAGCGTCCGCACCTGGCAGTGGATACGCTGCTCGGGATCATGGCTCACAGCGCCCTGTCGCTGGGGCTGGTGGTGGTCAGCCTGATGCACAACATCCGCGTGGATCTGATGGCCTATCTGTTTGGCGACCTGCTGGCAGTAACGCCGGACGATTTGATCGCCATAGCCATTGGCGTCGTGGTGGTGCTGGCTATCCTGCTGTGGCAGTGGCGAAACCTGCTGGCGATGACCATCAGCCCGGACCTGGCCTTTGTTGACGGCGTGAAGCTGCAGCGGGTCAAGCTGCTGTTGATGCTGGTCACCGCGCTGACCATTGGCGTGGCGATGAAGTTTGTCGGGGCGTTGATCATTACGTCGCTGCTGATTATCCCTGCCGCCACCGCACGTCGTTTTGCCCGTACGCCGGAGCAAATGGCCAGTGTCGCCGTTGGGGTGGGGATGCTTGCGGTGACCGGAGGACTCACCTTCTCAGCGTTTTACGACACGCCTGCCGGACCGTCAGTGGTGCTGTGCGCCGCGATGATGTTTATCTTCAGTATGATGAAAAAGCCCGCCAGCTGAACCATGCCCCGGTGGCGTTTCGCTTACCGGGGTGACAGTGGCTATGGCATTGCGGGAGGGGTAATACCGAAATGGTTCCACGCCCGCACGGTCGCCATGCGGCCGCGCGGGGTACGCTGGAGGAAGCCCTGCTGGATCAGATAAGGCTCCAGCACGTCTTCAATGGTGTCACGCTCTTCGCCAATGGCGGCGGCCAGGTTATCCAGACCCACAGGTCCACCAAAGAATTTGTCCAGCACCGCCAGCAGTAGCTTGCGGTCCATATAGTCAAAGCCTTCGGCATCGACGTTCAGCATATCCAGTGCCTGAGCGGCGATATCCAGCGAAATGGTGCCGTCGTGCTTCACCTCCGCAAAGTCTCGCACCCGACGCAGCAGGCGGTTGGCGATACGCGGCGTGCCACGGGAACGCTTCGCCACTTCAAAAGCCCCCTCTTCGCTAAGCTCAAGGCCCATATAGCGCGCGCTGCGGCTGACGATGTGCTGCAGATCGGCCACCTGATAAAATTCCAGCCGCTGCACAATGCCGAAACGATCGCGCAGTGGCGAGGTTAACGAGCCCGCACGGGTGGTGGCACCAATCAGGGTAAACGGCGGGAGATCGATTTTAATCGAGCGCGCCGCCGGACCTTCACCAATCATGATATCCAGCTGATAGTCTTCCATTGCCGGATAGAGCACCTCTTCCACCACCGGTGAAAGACGATGGATTTCATCGATAAACAGCACGTCATGAGGTTCGAGGTTGGTCAGCATCGCCGCCAGATCGCCGGCCTTTTCCAGCACCGGGCCGGACGTGGTGCGTAAATTGACGCCCATCTCGTTGGCGACAATATTCGCGAGGGTGGTTTTGCCAAGCCCTGGCGGGCCGAAGATCAGCAGGTGGTCCAGCGCATCGCCGCGCAGTTTTGCCGCCTGGATAAAGATCTCCATCTGCGAGCGGACCTGCGGCTGGCCGATATACTCATCCAGCAGCTTCGGGCGGATCGCCCTGTCTACCAGATCTTCAGTCTGAACGCTGCCTGCCGACACCAGACGGTCTGCTTCAATCATCCTTTACCTCACAATGCGGCGCGCAGCGCTTCGCGAATCAGGGTTTCACTGGAGGCGTCAGGTCTGGCAATTTTGCTGACCATACGGCTCGCTTCCTGAGGTTTATAGCCCAGCGCCACCAGCGCAGCAACCGCTTCCTGTTCCGCATCATCATCAGCCGGACCGGCGGGCGATGTCAGCACCAGATCGGCAGCCGGAGTAAACAGATCGCCGTGCAGGCCTTTGAAGCGATCCTTCATTTCAACAATCAGGCGCTCTGCGGTTTTCTTACCAATACCCGGCAGTTTGACCAGCAGCGCCAGCTCTTCACGTTCGACGGCGTTCACGAACTGCTGGGCCGACATGCCGGAGAGGATCGCCAGCGCCAGCTTCGGACCGACGCCGTTAGTTTTGATCAGCTCTTTAAACAGCGTCCGCTCTTGCTTGTTGTTAAAGCCAAACAGCAGCTGGGCATCTTCACGGACGATAAAATGGGTGAAGACAATCGCTTCCTTGCCCGCATCCGGCAGCTCATAGAAGCAGGTCATTGGCATATGCACTTCATAGCCCACGCCTCCCGCTTCAAGCAGCACTATCGGGGGTTGTTTTTCAAGGATGATGCCTCTGAGTCTGCCTATCACGTGACGCTCCTGCGTTAAGGGCTAAAAGTTACCGCTGCCATCATAAAAAAAGGCTGGATAAACATCCAGCCTGATTTTTATATTTAGCGCAATCGACCTCGCGCCAGATTGAGCCGAGAGTCGCTTATTTGCATTGCGTTCTGACTGACGTGGCAGTGAGTTATCGCAATCGCCAGCGCATCGGCCGCATCCGCCTGCGGATTGGCTGGCAGCTTTAGCAAGGTACGCACCATGTGCTGCACCTGGCTTTTGTCTGCACCGCCATTCCCCACCACGGTCTGCTTCACCTGCCGCGCAGCGTATTCAAACACCGGCAGATCCTGGTTGGTTGCCGCGACAATCGCCACGCCTCGCGCCTGACCGAGCTTCAGCGCCGAGTCGGCATTTTTCGCCATAAACACCTGTTCGATAGCAAAAAAGTCCGGCTGGAACTGGGTGATAATCTCCGTCACGCCTGCGTAGATAAGCTTCAGACGCGACGGCAGATCCTCTACTTTGGTGCGGATACAGCCGCTGCCAAGGTAGGTCAACTGACGCCCGACCTGGCGAATAACGCCATAACCGGTGATGCGCGAGCCCGGGTCAATACCGAGAATAATGGTCATCACGCCTCTCCGGCTGTCGGTTTATGGTGGGCCATTACAGCGTAGCCGCAACCTCGTCGGAGATTTCACCGTTGTGATACACTTCCTGCACGTCGTCGCAATCTTCGAGCATGTCGATCAGACGCAGCAGTTTCGGTGCGGTTTCTGCATCCATGTCCGCTTTGGTGGACGGGATCATCGACACTTCAGCCGCGTCGGCTTTCAGGCCAGCCGCTTCCAGCGCATCACGCACTGCACCCATCTCTTCCCAAGCGGTATAAACGTCAACAGCGCCGTCGTCATAGGCCACCACGTCTTCAGCACCCGCTTCCAGCGCAGCGTCCATGATTGCATCTTCGTCGCCCGCTTCGAAAGAGATCACCCCTTTCTTGCTGAACAGATACGCCACGGAGCCGTCGGTACCGAGGTTGCCGCCGGTTTTGGTGAACGCATGACGCACTTCTGCCACGGTACGGTTACGGTTGTCGGACAGGCACTCGATCATCACCGCCGTACCGCCAGGACCGTAACCTTCATAAATGATGGTTTCCATGTTCGCGTCGTCATCGCCGCCAACGCCACGGGCGATGGCACGGTTCAGCGTGTCACGCGTCATGTTGTTAGACAGCGCTTTGTCGATCGCCGCACGCAGACGCGGGTTGGACGCGGCATCGCCGCCGCCCAGACGGGCTGCAGTCACCAGCTCACGAATAATTTTGGTAAAGATCTTACCGCGTTTGGCATCCTGTGCCGCTTTGCGGTGTTTGGTGTTGGCCCACTTACTATGACCTGCCATAAAAAGTTCTCCAAAAAGCCGCCCTCTCAGGCGGCGTTAATTACAAATTCTTCAATCGCCTGCCGGTTGCTCCACGACTTGGTGAGCGCGGCGGCATCCGTCGCATTCACCCAGCGGTAGGTCAGATGTTCGGTGAACACGATCTGCCGTTCATGGGGAAGCGCAAGACAGAACCACGATTCCTTATTGCGCTTGATTCCCGGAGCATAGCGATGACGTAAATGGCTAAAAATTTCAAACTCCACCGTGCGCTGACAGTCCATCAGGGTCAGTTGCTCGTCGGCAACATCAATCAGGATCTCTTCCTTTACTTCACGCGCGGCGGCCTGCAACGCGGTTTCACCCTCTTCCAGGCTGCCGGTGACCGACTGCCAGAATTCAGGATCGTCGCATCGCTGCAGCATCAGCACCCGCTTCGTGTCCTGCGCATAAATGATAACTAAGACAGAAACGGGACGCTTAAATGCCATATCAGTTCTTCTCTTCCTTTTTCACCACTTCGATACCCAGCTCGCTCAAGGAGGTAGGGTTAGCGAAGCTTGGCGCTTCGGTCATCAGACACGCCGCGGCGGTGGTTTTCGGGAAGGCAATAACGTCACGAATGTTGTCGGTACCGGTCAGTAGCATGGTCAGGCGATCCAGACCAAACGCCAGGCCCGCGTGCGGCGGAGTGCCGTACTTCAGGGCATCCAGCAGGAAGCCGAACTTCTCGCGCTGCTCTTGTTCGTTGATGCCCAGAATGCCAAACACGGTCTGCTGCATTTCGCTGCTGTGAATACGCACGGAACCGCCGCCCACTTCGTAACCGTTGATGACCATGTCGTAGGCGTTGGCGATAGCCGTTTCCGGCGCGGCCTGCAGTTCAGCAGCCGTCATCTCTTTCGCGGAGGTGAACGGGTGGTGCATAGCGGTCAGGCCGCCTTCACCGTCGTCTTCAAACATTGGGAAGTCAATAACCCACAGCGGTGCCCATTTGGCTTCGTCTGTCAGGTTCAGGTCTTTACCCAGCTTCAGACGTAGTGCGCCCATTGAATCGGCAACCACTTTCTTGTTGTCGGCACCGAAGAAGATCATGTCGCCATCCTGCGCGCCGGTGCGCTCAAGAATGGATTCTACGATTTCAGCGTTGAGGAATTTGGCCACCGGGCTGGTGATCCCTTCGATACCCTTCGCACGCTCGGTGACTTTGATATAAGCCAGGCCTTTCGCGCCGTAAATCTTAATGAAGTTGCCGTAGTCGTCGATCTGCTTACGGCTCAGGCTCGCACCGCCCGGTACGCGCAGGGCAGCCACGCGGCCTTTAGCATCGTTAGCCGGGCCGGAGAACACCGCAAACTCAACCGCTTTCAGCAGGTCAGCCACGTCCACCAGCTCCATCGGGTTACGCAGATCTGGCTTATCGGAGCCGTAACGGCGTTCCGCTTCAGCGAAGGTCATGATCGGGAAATCGCCCAGATCCACACCCTTCACGTCCAGCCACAGGCTGCGCACCAGCGCTTCCATCACTTCACGCACCTGTTCGGCGGTCATGAAGGAGGTTTCGACGTCGATCTGGGTAAATTCAGGCTGACGGTCAGCACGCAGATCTTCGTCACGGAAGCATTTAACGATCTGATAGTAACGGTCGAAGCCAGACATCATCAGCAGCTGTTTGAACAGCTGAGGAGACTGCGGCAGCGCGTAGAATTTGCCTTTATGCACGCGAGAAGGCACGAGGTAGTCACGCGCGCCTTCTGGGGTGGCTTTGGTCAGCATCGGGGTTTCGATATCGAGGAAACCGTGATCGTCCATAAAGCGGCGCACAAGGCTGGTAACTTTGGCGCGGGTTTTCAGGCGGTCAGCCATTTCCGGGCGACGCAGATCCAGATAGCGGAATTTCAGACGCGCTTCTTCAGTGTTGACGTGGTTGAAGTCAAGCGGCAGCGATTCTGAACGGTTGATGATGGTCAGATCGGAGGCCAGCACTTCGACCGCGCCGGTTGCCATTTCGCTGTTCACGTTTTTTTCGTCACGCGCACGCACGGTGCCGGTGACCTGAATGCAGAACTCATTACGCAGTTCAGAGGCCAGTTTTAACGCATCGGCGCGATCCGGATCGAAAAATACCTGCACGATGCCTTCACGGTCGCGCATGTCGATAAAGATAAGGCTGCCAAGATCACGACGACGGTTGACCCAACCACACAGGGTCACCTGCTGCCCAACGTGGGACTGACGCAGCTGCCCGCAATATTCTGTACGCATGAGATATCCCTTAACTTAGCCGCAGGCTATTAGGTCGCAGCTTTATGTATGTCAAACTGGATGAAAAAAGGGGGCTATTATACTGGAAATTCCGCCTGACGATAAGAGAGAAGCGCGCCAGACGCGCGATTGCTGCGCGCATCTTGCATATTCTCACAAAATTTAACAAAAATATCCGACCCACACGCAGCCTCTGCAGCGTAAGGTGTCACCGACGCTCACTCTTTAACAGGAATAAACATGTTTACACTCGACGCCGCCAGAACCGCCCTTGTGGTCATTGATTTACAGGAAGGGATCCTGCCGTTCGCCGGGGGGCCGCACAGCGCGCAGGATGTGGTCAGCCGCAGCGCGCGTCTGGCGGACAAATGCCGCACCAGTGGCATTCCGGTAGTGCTGGTGCGTGTCGGCTGGTCGGCTGACTTCGCCGACGCCCTGAAGCAGCCGGTGGATGCGCAGACGCCTGCCCACGCCCTGCCGGACAACTGGTGGACGTATCCGGTCTCACTCGGCAAACGTGACAGCGATATCGAAGTAACCAAACGCCAGTGGGGGGCATTCTACGGCACCGATCTCGAGCTCCAGCTGCGCCGTCGCGGAATCGACAGCATTATCCTGTGCGGGATTTCCACCAACATTGGCGTCGAGTCCACCGCGCGTAACGCCTGGGAGCTGGGCTTTAACCTGGTGATTGCCGAAGACGCCTGCAGCGCGGCCTCTGCCGATCAGCATCAGGGCAGCATGACCCATATCTTCCCGCGTATTGGCCGGGTGCGCAGCACTGACGAGATTATCAACGCGCTATGATCTATCTGGGTCTTCCCCAATGGTCGCACCCGAAATGGGTGCGGCTGGGTATTACCAGCCTTGAACAGTATGCCCGCCATTTTAACTGCGTGGAGGGCAACACCACGCTGTACGCCCTGCCAAAAGCCGACGTAGTGGCGCGCTGGCATGAGCAGACCCACGATGATTTCCGCTTCTGTTTTAAATTCCCGGCCACCATTTCGCATCAGGCCAGGCTGCGCGACTGCGGCGATTTAACCGCAGAGTTTTTCAGCCGGATGTCACCCCTCGCCAACCGGATGGGGCAGTACTAGCTACAGTTGCCCGCCACTTTTGGCCCGCGCGATCTGCCCGCGCTGTGGACGTTTCTGGACGCCCTGCCCCGGGAGTTCACCTATGGCGTGGAAGTCCGGCATCCGGACTTTTTTGCCAAAGGAGATGCGGAAAAAGCGCTTAATCGTGGACTTCACCAGCGCGGCGCTAATCGGGTGATCCTCGACAGCCGTCCGGTCCATGCTGCGGTACCGCACAGCGAGGCGATTATCGACGCCCAGCGCAAAAAACCGAAAGTGCCGGTGCATGCGGTGCTCACCGCCCATAACCCCATGGTGCGGTTTATCGGCAGCGACAATATGCCGCAGAACCAGGCGCTGTTTGCCGTCTGGCTGCAGACCCTGGCGAAGTGGGAACAGACCACCACACCGTATCTGTTTCTGCATACCCCTGATATCGCCCAGGCACCGGAACTGGTCGAAGCTCTCTGGCAAGCCTTGCAAGCCGCGGTGCCGTCGATTGGCAACGCCCCTGCCATACCGCAGCAATCTTCTCTTTTCTGATCGCAACCCCTATCATATAGAAGTGCCATCTGCAAAAAACAGGGAGTTTGTATGGTCTGCGCGCTGTATGCGGTTCTGGGTGCGTTACTGTTAATTAAGTTTTCGTTCGACGTCGTGCGCCTGCGGATGCTGTATCGCGTCTCCTACGGGGACGGCGGTTTTTCTGAGCTGCAAACGGCGATCCGCGTTCATGGTAATGCGGTGGAGTACATTCCCGTCGCACTTATTTTGATGCTGTTTATGGAGATGAACGGCGCCGAGACCTGGATGGTACATGTCTGTGGCCTGCTGCTGATCGCCGGTCGTCTGATGCACTATTATGGCTTTCACCATCGCCTGATCCGCTGGCGACGTTCCGGCATGAGCGCCACCTGGAGTTCGCTTGTGCTGATGGTGCTGGCTAACCTGTGGTATATGCCGTGGGAGTTGGTTTTCTCCCTGCATTAGCGCACAATACGCCACTTTATTTTTCCCGGATTTTTACGTTATGTCAGATCGCGACACGCTTTTTTCTGCGCCTATCGCCAGTCTGGGCGACTGGACCTTTGATGAACGGGTGGCTGAAGTCTTCCCGGATATGATCCAGCGCTCGGTACCCGGCTACTCCAATATCATCTCTATGATTGGCATGCTGGCGGAACGTTTTGTCCAGCCCGGCACGCAGGTTTACGATCTGGGATGTTCGCTGGGTGCAGCCACGCTGTCGGTTCGTCGTAACATTCGTCAGGACGGCTGCAAGATTATCGCTATCGATAATTCTCCGGCCATGGTCGAGCGCTGCCGCCGCCATATCGATGCCTGGAAAGCCCCTACCCCGGTAGAGGTGATCGAAGGCGATATCCGCCATGTCGAAATCAAAAACGCCTCGATGGTGGTGCTGAACTTTACCCTCCAGTTCCTCGAGCCCGACGATCGTCAGCTGCTGCTGAACAACATTTATCAGGGGCTGAACCCCGGCGGCGCGCTGGTGCTGTCAGAGAAATTCAGCTTTGAAGATGCCGCCGTGGGCGAGCTGCTGTTCAACATGCACCACGATTTTAAACGAGCAAACGGCTACAGCGAGCTGGAGATCAGCCAGAAGCGCAGCATGCTGGAGAACGTCATGCTCACTGATTCGGTCGAAGCCCACAAAGCGCGCCTGCAGAAGGCCGGCTTCGAGCACAGCGAGCTGTGGTTCCAGTGCTTCAACTTTGGTTCCCTGGTGGCGCTGAAAGGCGGTACAGCATGATTGATTTCGGTAACTTTTATCAGCTGATTGCCAAAAACCATCTGTCGCACTGGCTGGAAACCCTGCCTGCGCAGATTGCCGTCTGGCAGCGCGAATCTCTGCATGGCCAGTTCAAGCAGTGGAGCAACGCAGTCGAATTTCTGCCGGAAATGACCCCGTATAAATTGGATCTGCTGCACAGCGTCACCGCCGAAAGTGAAGCGCCGTTGAGCGAAGGTCAGTTAATCCGTCTCGAAAAGCTGCTGCGTAATCTGATGCCATGGCGTAAAGGGCCATTCTCCCTGTACGGCATGGATATCGACACCGAATGGCATTCCGACTGGAAATGGGATCGCGTGCTGCCGCACCTGTCCGATTTAACCGGGCGCACCATTCTGGACGTCGGCTGCGGGAGCGGCTATCACCTGTGGCGCATGATCGGCGCCGGGGCGAATCTGGCGGTCGGCATCGACCCGATGCAGCTGTTCCTCTGTCAGTTTGAAGCCGTACGTAAGCTGCTGGGCAACGATCAGCGCGCGCACCTGCTGCCGCTGGGCATTGAGCAACTTCCGGCGCTGGCTGCGTTTGATACCGTATTCTCGATGGGCGTGCTCTATCACCGCCGCTCTCCGCTTGAGCACCTGTGGCAGCTGAAAGATCAGCTGGTCAGCGGGGGCGAACTGGTGCTGGAGACGCTGGTGATTGAAGGCGACGAAAATGCAGTGCTGGTGCCGGGCGATCGCTACGCCCAGATGCGCAACGTCTACTTTATCCCGTCGGCGCTGGCGCTGAAAAACTGGCTGGCGAAGTGCGGGTTTGTCGATATCCGTATTGCCGACGTCTGCGTCACCACCACCGAAGAGCAGCGCCGCACCGAGTGGATGACCACCGAGTCGCTGGCCGAATTCCTCGACCCGAAAGACCCGACGAAGACGATTGAAGGTTATCCGGCGCCGGTGCGCGCGGTATTGATTGCTACCAAGCCGTGATGGCGCCAAAAAAAGGATAAAAAAAGGCCCCTGTTGAAATTGCAGGGGCCTGGTACAAACAAGCATCATATTGGGCGACATGATGCGCGGTAAAAACGGATTTTAACGGCGATACCTTTCGATCATCGCTTTCATCACTGCAACCGACTCGCCATCAACGCTGTAGCGGGAATACTCATCCGCCCCACTCTCCGTCGACATCGACAAGCCGGCATTGCGATAGCGCATGGGTGACGGCAACCATCTGCCTGCCGAACTGTGAAGCTCGAATACCCCTGCCTGTAAAAACAATTCAAGGTTAGCGGCGCGAACGCCAGCACCTGCCATTATTATTGGAACACCTGATTGCGCTTTTAGTTCCTTAATTAATGAAATACCTTTTTCGGCGGACGATTGCTGACCGGATGTGAGCACCCGCGCGACCCCCAGTTCCGCCAGATTTTCAAACGCTTGCAGCGGATTGACGCACATATCAAAGGCGCGATGAAAAGTCACCGCCATCCCCTGCGCGGCAGCCATAATCTGGCGCATACGCGGCATATCGACATGACCGTCCTCATCCAGCAGACCGATCACCAGCCCCGGGAAGCCGAGATCGCGCACGACGGCAATATCCTCCAGCATGGCGTTAAACTCGCTCGCGCTATAGTAAAAGTCTCCGCCGCGCGGGCGAATAATCGGATGAACGGGGATAGTCACCGCCTGACGCACCGATTTCAACACGCCCCAGGAGGGGGTCAGCCCGCCCTCTTTTGGCGCCGCACAGAGTTCAACGCGATCGGCTCCCCGCTGCTGCGCAGTCAGCGCACACTCCATGCTGTAACAACAGATCTCCAGCAATGCCACAAAACCTCCTTATACCCACTCGATCGTTGCATCATGCCATGCCGCATCCGGCGCGACGCGGCGTTAGCTCACAAACTCTTGTGCTTTATTCTTCGCTGGCGACAATCTGTTCGATGGTCCACGGATGGAATTTGACCGTCACGCTGCCGTCCGTCACCGCCAGCGTCGGGTTCGGCAGACGCTCGCGCTCACCCTTCGGCGAACTGCTTTTGACGAAGATCCCCGGCTGGCTAAGTCCGTCGTCGGACAGCAGCGCCAACGCGCGGGCATTCAGGCTTTCCGGCTCACCGGGCAGAACGATTTCAATATGCTCCCAGCCTTCATGGGGATAGCGTTTTTCGCCCGGCCACGGCAGCTCAATCACATCCAAACGCCAGTGCGCCACGCAGACCGGTTCATGCAACTTAAACAGACAGATCGGACGGCCGTTGATGATGTTTTCGGAGAGCAGTTCGCCGCATTGCTCAAACCCACGCCGCCAGCGATCCGCAGTAGCATTCTGGTGGCAGCGCAGGGAAATGTGGTCTGCTGCGAGGGGAACGATATCCAGACCGAGGCGATCCGCCAGGGTGGTGAACGCCTCGGTGAAGCGCGGTAAATCGGCTGCAATGTCCTGCAGGTCGTCAATAGAGAGCCAGTTCGCCATCATCAATACTCTTGTCATGGTGCAAAAGCGTTAATTTACTCTGTTGGGGGCTGGCGACCAACCGCTGATTTGAGCCAGTGCTGACGGCAAGAGGCAATTGCAGTATACTCCCGGCCTAATTTCTTTAACTGGCGCGGCAGCATGACAGCCGCGACAAAAATGTAAGGTATCCCGGTGAATATTCAGGCTCTTCTCTCAGAAAAAGTCAGTCAGGCTCTGATTGCTGCAGGTGCACCTGCGGATTGCGAACCCCAGGTTCGTCAGTCAGCAAAAGTACAGTTTGGCGACTATCAGGCTAATGGCGTGATGGCAGTGGCGAAAAAACTGGGCATGGCGCCGCGACAACTCGCTGAGCAGGTTCTGACGCACCTGGATCTCAAGGGTATCGCCAGTAAAACCGAGATCGCCGGGCCGGGCTTTATCAACATTTTCCTCGAGCCGGCCTTCCTGGCGCGTCACGTTGACGCCGCGCTGCAGTCCGACCGTCTGGGCGTGACCCAGCCACAAGCGCAAACCATCGTGGTCGACTACTCTGCGCCTAACGTCGCAAAAGAGATGCATGTGGGCCACCTGCGCTCCACCATCATCGGCGACGCCGCCGTGCGCACGCTCGAGTTCCTTGGCCACAAGGTGATCCGCGCGAACCACGTCGGCGACTGGGGCACCCAGTTCGGGATGCTGATTGCTTACCTGGAAAAACAGCAGCAGGAAAACGCCGGTGAAATGGCGCTGGCGGATCTCGAAGGTTTCTACCGCGAAGCGAAAAAACACTACGACGAAGACGAAGTCTTTGCCGAGCGCGCACGCAGCTACGTGGTTAAGCTGCAGGGCGGTGACGAGTACTTCCGTCAGATGTGGCGCAAGCTGGTCGACATTACCATGTCCCAGAACCAGCTGACCTACGATCGTCTGAACGTCACCCTGACCCGTAAAGACGTGATGGGTGAAAGCCTGTACAACCCGATGCTGGCCGGTATCGTCGCCGATCTCAAAGCCAAAGGTCTGGCCGTTGAGAGCGAAGGTGCTACCGTCGTGTTCCTTGATGAGTATAAAAACAAGGAAGGCGAACCGATGGGCGTTATCATCCAGAAGAAGGATGGCGGCTATCTGTACACCACGACCGACATCGCCTGCGCTAAGTATCGCTTTGAGACGCTGCATGCGGATCGCGTGCTCTATTACATCGACTCCCGTCAGCACCAGCACCTGATGCAGGCGTGGACCATCGTGCGTAAAGCGGGTTACGTGCCGGATTCGGTCCCGCTGGAACACCACATGTTCGGCATGATGCTGGGTAAAGACGGCAAGCCGTTTAAAACCCGCGCAGGCGGCACCGTGAAGCTGGCGGATCTGCTGGACGAAGCGCTGGAGCGTGCCCGTCGTCTGGTGGCCGAGAAAAACCCGGACATGCCTGCCGACGAGCTGGAAAAACTGGCAACCGCAGTGGGTATCGGCGCGGTGAAATATGCGGATCTCTCCAAGAACCGTACCACCGACTACGTGTTCGACTGGGACAACATGCTGGCGTTTGAAGGCAACACTGCGCCGTATATGCAGTATGCCTACACCCGCGTGCTGTCTGTGTTCCGTAAAGCCGCGATCGACGAGAGCGTGCTGGCGAATGCAACGGTAGTGATTAGCGAAGATCGCGAAGCGCAGCTGGCAGCGCGTCTGCTGCAGTTCGAAGAGACCCTGGCCGTGGTCGCCCGCGACGGTACGCCACACGTGATGTGTGCTTACCTGTACGATCTGGCTGGTCTGTTCTCAGGCTTTTACGAGCACTGCCCGATTCTCTCCGCCGAGAGCGAGGCGGTTCGCAACAGCCGCCTGAAACTGGCGCAGCTGACCGCGAAAACCCTGAAGCTGGGTCTGGATACGCTGGGTATCAATACCGTAGAACGTATGTAAAAAGAAACCCGGCGCAAGCCGGGTTTCTTTTTTATCAGAAGTACTTTCGCAAATACTCCGTCAGACACAATATCGCCATCGCCTGCCCGTACGGCATCGAGGTCAGCGGGATCTGGCGATAGAACTCCAGATCGCTGCCCATCCCGGTACCGAATGAAGTTTGCAGCAGTTCCCCTTCCGGGGAGATGTTTTTCACAATCCCGCGAATGGCTTTCTCCGCCACCTCTGCATACTCCGGCCCCACGTAGCGCTTACGCACCGCTTTGAGGATCCCGTAGCTGAACCCGGCAGTCGCCGAGGCCTCCAGATACGAGTTCGGATCGTCGAGCAGCGTATGCCACAGGCCGCTCGCATCCTGGCACTTCGCCAGCGCCGCAATCTGCGCGTTCAGCACCTGCACCAGATAACGGCGCACGGCGTTGTTTTCCGGCAGATCCACAAGCTCGAGGAAGTCCGGGATCACGATGGTCAGCCAGCTGTTGCCGCGCGCCCAGCGGGCGTTGGCAAAATTATGCTGGCCGTCATAGTTCCAGCCGTGGAACCAGAGGCCAGTCTCCCGGTCCATCAGGTTTTGTACGTGCAGCAGGAACTGATAGACCGCCTCTTCCACATAATCCGGGCGATTGAGCAGCTTGCCAATCTTCGCCAGCGGCAGCACGGTCATCATCAGGGTGTCATCCCACATCTGTTGATGGTTCTCTTCCGCCAGCGTGATGTGCTGCATCCCGCCGTGATCGGTGCGCGGCATCTCGTTCATCGCCCACTCGGCCCAGCTCTCCAGCCACGGCAGCCAGGCCGGATTGCGCGTCTCTTCATAGCGATAGGCCAGCGTCAAAAACGGCGACATGGTGTTGACGTTCTTGGTGGTCGCCCCTTCGGCGAAGCGTTCGGTAAACCAGCCGTCGATAATATCGCGCATCGCCACATCGCCGGTCTGGCAGTAATACTGCCAGATACCGTAGAGACCCACGCCGTGCGTCCATTCCCAGCCCGCCCAGCCTTTGGTGTCGATCACGCGCCCGTCGTCCAGCCGCAGTAAAAACTCACCGGTTTTATCGTGAATGTTGACCAGGTTATGCGTCACTTTTTGAATCAGTGATTTCAGCTCATCCCTGGCGATAAAACGCTCAGGCTGACGCAGTAACGGGCTATGTTTGACAGGCCAAACCTTCATAATCTTAACCTCTGTTGTATGTCGAATTCAGTGAAGCACGTTCATTCAGGGACGGTGCCGCAGGTTTATTGCGGTTCAGGTAGCCGATGTTGTTATTGCCCCACAGGCACTCGTACGGCAGACCCGCCAGCATCTCCACGGTGGCGCGCGCCTGCGGCGTTGCGGTTTCCGGCATCGCGCGGCCAGACTCACGCATTTTGGCCGTCTCTTCACGCAGCGTACTGTGCGTTTGCAAATTCAGCTTGAAGCGCAATGACACCAGGAAGCCGCAGATCAGCACCAGCACGGTGCCTACGCTCAGGATCATCAGGATGGTATGGCTGACCTCTTCCGGCTGCACTTTCTGGCCGCTGACAAAGCCGGACAGCTGCATCACAATCCCCACCAGCATGATGGCACCCGCCTGAGAGGCTTTGCGGGTCAGGGTCATGATGCCGGCGAAGATGCCTTCGCGACGCTGACCGGTGATGACTTCATCCACATCCGCAATATAGGTATAAACGTTCCACGGCACGTAGTTGATCCCGCCACGTCCCAGACCTGCGAGGGCAGACACCAGCAGCAGCAGAGAGTAAACATCGCTGAGTCCAGCGTAATAGAGCATCGCATACGAAATAGACGCCAGACCAAACAGCACCACCACCATGCGGTAGGAGGGTGCCGGCCCGAAGCGGATGCACAGCGGGATCATGGCGATCACGGCGATAAACTGGAAGATGGCCATCGTACCCAGCAGATTCGACGCCATCGACGCCTCCTGCATCAGCACGAACACCACATAGTAAGTAAACACGGCATTGAATACGTCCTGGGCGATATAGCCGCCGAGGTACATCCCCAGATGCTGGCGGAAAATCTTCACCCGCAGCGTGGAGCTCAGTTCAACAAACAGACGGTTGAGGCTCTGCCCCAGATTGAGTTTTTTCTTCTCTTCCTCGGCACGCAGCGCCGCTTCGGACCACTCTTCGCGCGGACGTTCCCAGGTAAAGAACCAGACGAAGGTCAGCATCATGGCGCACAACACCGAGAAGACCAGGCTCGCATAGAAGAAGGAGACGGCGTTGTCTTTACCGAAGTGCGTTAACAGAATGCCCGGCAGGAACGAGGCCAGGATCGCCGACATCTGCGCCATGGAGATGCGCGCGCCGGAGAATTTGGTCTTCTGTTTGAAATCGTCGGTCATTTCCGGCACCAGCGTTTCGTACGGCACCAGAATCATGGTGTAGACGATATCAAACACCAGATAGGTGAGCAGGTAGTACCAGAATCCCATGTCCCCGACCCACATCAGCGAGTAGCTGAAGACACATGGGATACCGAGCAGAATAAAGAATTTGCGGCGGCCAAAGCGTTTGCCCAACCAGGTGGTGCCGAAGTTATCGGTCAGGAACCCCATCAGCGGGCTGACAACGGCGTCTAATACCCTTGCCGCAGCAAAGATAAAGGTGGCTTCAATCGGCGTAAGGCCGCAGAAGGTGGTGTAGAAATATAACAGCCAGGCAGCGGTCAGTGCTGTCGTTCCCGCCCCGAGAAAATCGCCCGAACCATAGGCCAGATAATTCGCGAGTCCAATTTTACGTGTTTTCATTACCGTCGACCCTGTAAGTTTTAAAAGACTCCCGGTGAACACAGACGTGAACGGGAGTGACTACACGGTTACAGTAAGAGTATCGCTACGGGGATACCTTTCTGTTGCTGCCATCACCCGGCGGCAACTGGCAAAAATGCAAAGAGATTTACTACGCGTGTCACTGTTTTATAAAACAGCGTTTCTTTTGCATCAAAAGGAGGTGTCAGTTTTGCGAGCCAGCCGCCAGAATATCCTGACGGCTGGTGAAAAAGCGGGCAATTAGCGGTAGTTAACGATGACTTCGTTACGTTGGACCTGCAGCGCGGGGATCAGCCGACCGCCGCCGGGGACTTCCCAGATAAAGCGTAACGGCTCGACGGCGGGCACGTTTTCAAACGCCCGGGTGGTGCCGCTGGCACCGTCCAGCTCCGTGCAGCGCGACTGGGAGCATAACCGCACCCGCAGCCCGGCCGGGATCGGGCCATTCAGCGCATAGCGCCAGGCTACCAGCGTCATCAGACCTGACACCGGTTGCTGCGCAGAAAGCGGGCGCGACGACGCCGCCACGCCGCGATGGTTAAGGGTCAGGCCGATACTGCTGTCCTGCCATGCCCCCTCCCCTGCGGCCTGGGCCATCAGCGGTAGCGCCAACAGCCAAAGTAATTTACGCATCACTGACCTCCGATGGTGGCGGTCATGCGGATGTGACGATTATCCGACAGTTCCATATTAGAGAGCACCACCAGCTGGGTCAGACTGCGACGCAGGAAGCGGGAGAGCAGCGGACGCAGGGCATGGTTAACCAGCAGCACCGGCGGCGCGCCGAGCATCTCCTGGCGCTGCAAGGCCTCCTGAGTTTGCGCCAGCAGGCGGTCGGCCAGTCCCGGCTCCAGACCGCCGCCGCCCTGCAGTGCCTGCAGCAGCAGACGCTCAAGCGGTGTATCCAGGCCAATCACCTGCACTTCGCCAGTACCCGGGAACCACTGCTGAGTGATCGCCCGGCCCAGCGCCACGCGCACCACGGCGGTAAGTTCGTGCGGATCGCTTTGCAGCGGCGCATGCTCGGCCAGGGTTTCCAGAATGGTACGCATATCGCGGATCGGTACTTTCTCGTCGAGCAGATTTTGCAGCACCTTGTGCAGGGTGGTGAGCGTCACCACGCCCGGGACCAGATCTTCGGTCAGCTTCGGCATCTCCTGGGTCACACGATCCAGCAGCTGCTGCGCTTCCTGACGGCCAAACAGCTCGGCGGAGAACTGGCCAATCAGGTGGTTAAGGTGGGTCGCCACCACGGTACTGGCCTCTACCACGGTATAGCCCTGGATCTGCGCCTGCTCTTTCAGGGCGCTTTCAATCCAGATCGCCGCCAGGCCAAATGCCGGGTCGATGGTCTGTTCACCCGGCAGCGTACCCGCCGCCGTGCCCGGGTTTATCGCCAGCCAGCGCCCCGGGTAGGCGTCTCCGCTGCCGATCTCGACCCCTTTCATCAGAATACGGTAGCGCGCAGGCGGCAGATCCATGTTGTCGCGGATATGCACCACCGGCGGCAGGAAGCCCATGTCCTGGGCAAATTTCTTACGGATACTGCGGATACGCCCCAGCAGTTCCCCGTCCTGCTGGAAATCGACCATCGGGATCAGGCGATAGCCCACCTCCATTCCCAGCGAGTCTTCCAGCTGCACGTCGTTCCAGGTGGCTTCCACCGCCTGGGTATTTTCCGGCATTTTAATTGGCGCGGCTTCGGCCTGAGGCTTGGTTTCTCGTCCTCGCAGCCACCAGGCCAGTCCCAGCAGCATGCCGGTAAACAGCAGGAAGACAAAGTTTGGCATTCCCGGCACCAGCCCCAGCAGGCCGAGTACCGCCGCCGACAGCAGCATCACGTTCGGGTTGCTGAACAGCTGAGTGACCATCTGCTGGCCAACATCCTGATCGGTGGCAACGCGGGTCACGATTACGCCCGCCGCGGTGGAGATCACCAGCGCCGGGATCTGGGCGACCAGGCCGTCACCGATGGTCAGCAGGGTATAGGTTTCGGCCGCGTGGCCCATGTCCATGCCATGCTGCAATACGCCGACCAGCAGGCCGCCAATAACGTTGATCACCATGATCAGAATACCGGCGATGGCATCCCCGCGAACGAACTTACTCGCACCGTCCATCGACCCGTAGAAGTCCGCTTCCTGGGTTACATCAGAACGGCGTTTTTTGGCTTCATCTTCGCCAATCAGCCCTGCGTTAAGATCGGCGTCAATCGCCATCTGCTTACCCGGCATCCCGTCGAGGACGAAACGCGCGCCAACTTCGGCGATACGCCCCGCACCCTTGGTGATAACCATAAAGTTGATGATGACCAGGATCACGAACACCACGATGCCGATAGCAAAGTTGCCGCCCACCAGGAAGTGGCCGAAGGCTTCAACCACCTTACCTGCCGCTGCGCCGCCGGTATGGCCGTCCATCAGAATAATACGCGTCGAGGCCACGTTCAGCGCCAGCCGCAACAGCGTGGTGAACAGCAGGATGGTCGGGAACGCGGCGAACTCCAGCGTGCGCTGAGTGAACATCGCCACCAGCAGCACCATAATGGAGAGCGCAATGTTGAAGGTGAAAAGCAGGTCAAGGATGAAGGCCGGGAGCGGCAACACCATCATCGACAGGATTAACAGGATGAGGATCGGCCCGGCAAGGATCTGCCATTGCGTCGATTTCAGGTTGCCAGGCAAGCGCAACATTGCCATCAGATTAGCCATCAGTGTCCTTCTCGTTCATAAAATCCAGCGCTGCAGGCACCGGGAGATTCTCAGGTTTGACAGGTCGTTGACCTCCCGCCAGACGCCAGCGTTTCAACTGCCATACCCACGCCAGTACTTCCGCCACGGCGGCATACAGCTGGCCCGGGATTTGTTGTCCAATTTCCGCATGCCGGTACAGGGCACGCGCCAGCGGCGGGGCCTCGAGCATCGGGATGCGGTTTTCATTACCTATTTCGCGGATGCGCAGGGCGATAAGCCCCGCCCCTTTCGCCACCACTTTTGGCGCGCTCATTTTGTTTTCGTCGTACTGTAGCGCCACCGAGTAGTGGGTCGGGTTGGTGACGATCACGTCCGCTTTCGGCACATCTTCCATCATCCGGCGGCGCGCCGCCGCACGCTGCATCTGGCGGATACGCCCCTTCACGTGCGGGTCGCCCTCCATCTGCTTATATTCATCGCGGATGTCCTGCTGGGACATGCGCAGCTTTTTAATGTGGCTGTAGATCTGGAAGAAGACGTCGAACCCCACCATCGGGATAATGCTCAGCGCCACCAGCAGGGAACATAGCCCCACCAGGTTAAGCGCATTGCGCATTGCGCTCAGCGGTGATTCGCTGATTAAGCGCATCATCTCCGGCCAGTTATGCCACAGGAAAAACCCGGCCACGCTGCCCATCAGGGTGGCTTTCATCAACGCTTTCAGCAGTTCGGCCCCGGTCTGGGCTGAGAACATCTTCGCGATCCCGGAGAGCGGGTTGAGTTTGGAAAATTTAGGCTGCAGCGACTTGCCGCTAAACACCAGACCGCCCAGCATCACCGGCGATATCAGCGCCACCAGCACCACGCCGGTAATCAGCGGCAGCAGCGCCATCATCGCGCCTTTGATCAGCAGGATTATCTGGCTGAGGATCAAATTGGGGTCGTTCACCATGCTGTGGTCAAAGCGCAGCCCGGCCGAGAGCATACCTGCCAGTCTGTGGGCAAGGGACTCCCCGCCAAGCCAGATAATGCACACGCCGACTAACATAATCAGTAGCGAGGTGAGTTCTCTGGATCGGGGTATTTGCCCATCCTCACGCGCCTTTTCTAGTCGGTGGGGTGTGGGGGCTTCTGTTTTGTCGTCGCTGTCGTCTGCCACGGCAAGCATCCCGCAGGTATAGGTTTGGACGCTATGATGCCAAAGCAGGATGTGAACAATGGGCGAAATAGGGGCGTTAAAAGGGCTGATTTAGGCGATTCGGCAAAAGGGGGCGAGCGCAGAACGGTAAAACGCCACCTTCTCAGGTGGCGTTTCTCATCAGAAACCGAGGCTGTCCAGCAGGTCGTCCACCTGGTCCTGGCTTGCCACCACGCCGGCTTTGCTGGCGTCGAGCTGTGGGCCATTGAGCAGGCTTTCGTTTTCGCGCTGAGGGCGCGCCGACGGTTCCGGGATGTTCTCCAGCAGCACCATCAGCAGCTGACGCTCAATCTCCTGGATCACATCCATCATGCGCTTGATCACCTGACCGGTGAGGTCCTGGAAATCCTGCGCCATCATGATGTCCAGCAGCTGGGCGTTGGTGAAGCTGGTATGACCCGGTACGTCGCCAAGGTACTGGCGGGTATCGGTGACCAGCTCACGCGCGTCGGACAGTTCGATTGGGTTTTCGAACCATTCGTCCCAGCGTTTGGTCAGCGCTTTCGCGCCTTTTTCCATTTCGTCCTGATGCGGCTGCGAGGCTTCAACGCTGTTCAGCGCTCGCTCTGCCGCCTGGGCGGTCATCTGCACCACGTAATCGAGACGATCGCGGGCATCGGGAATCGCTTCCGCTGCTTCAGCAATCGCCTGATCCAGACCCAGCTCACGCAGGCTGTCGCGCAACATGCGCGTCAGGCTGCCGATCCGGGCAATTATATCGCCGGCTGAATGCTCATCCGTAGGTTTAATCGAAGGCTGCATCATCACCCGTACCTCACATGCCGAGTTTCTCGAAGATCTTCCCGAGCTTCTCTTCCAGTGTTGCTGCAGTGAATGGCTTCACCACATACCCGCTTGCGCCCGCCTGTGCCGCAGCAATAATGTTCTCTTTCTTCGCTTCTGCGGTCACCATCAGCACCGGCAGAGAGGACATCGCGCCATTGGCACGAATGGTTTTCAGCAGTTCCAGACCGTCCATGTTCGGCATGTTCCAGTCAGAAATCACAAAACCAAAACCGCCGCCGTTCAGTTTGTTCAGCGCATCGACACCGTCTTCCGCTTCTTCAACATTATTAAAACCCAGCTCTTTTAGCAGGTTGCGTACGATGCGACGCATGGTGGAAAAGTCATCCACAACCAAAAACTTGAGCTCTTTGTCCGCCATAAAACTACACTCCTCGTTAAATACGTATTGCCTGTCCGGCACTGATTTTTGCCAGCATCTGCTGACTAACCTGACTGAGATCGACCACTTCGCTCACGCCACCCGTATTGATGGCCTCGCGCGGCATGCCGAACACCACACAACTTGCTTCATTCTGCGCGATGGTCCAGGCGCCAGCCTGGTGCATCGCAAGCATTCCGGCGGCGCCGTCGTTGCCCATCCCCGTCAGGATCACCCCAACGGCGTTGCGCCCCGCGTATTTCGCCACCGAATGAAACAGCACATCCACCGACGGCCGGTGCCGGTTAACCGCCGGACCGTCATGAATTCGAATCTGATAGTTCGCCCCGCTGCGCGCCAGCTCCATATGCCTGTCGCCAGGGGCGATATAGGCATGCCCCGGCAGGACGCGCTCGCCGTCTTCCGCCTCTTTTACGCTGATCTGACACAGCTTGTTCAGACGATCGGCAAACGAGCGGGTAAAGCCCGGCGGCATATGCTGGGTAATCAGAATACCGGGGCTGGAGAGCGGCAATGGCTGGAGTACATGGCGAATTGCCTCTGTTCCCCCGGTTGACGCGCCAATCGCCAGCAGCTTTTCCGAGCTCAAAAGCGGGCCGGATTTCAGCAGTGCAGGTGCCGCCAGCGGCTTATGCACCGCAATCTGCGCGCGGGACGCCGTGCGAATTTTCTCGGCGATCATCTCGCTGTAAGCCAGCATCCCTTCGCGAATGCCCAGCTGCGGTTTGGTGACGAAATCCACCGCCCCCAGCTCCAGCGCCCGCAGGGTGATTTCCGACCCTTTGCCGGTCAGGGATGAGACCATCACTACCGGCATCGGACGCAGACGCATCAGCTTCTCAAGAAAATCGATGCCGTCCATGCGCGGCATTTCAACATCCAGCGTTAGCACGTCGGGGTTAAATTTTTTAATCAAATCCCGGGCAACCAACGGATCGGGGGCGGTTGCCACCATCTCCATGTCACTGTGACTGTTGATAATCTCCGTCATGATCTGGCGCATCAGCGCCGAGTCATCGACTGCCAGGACCCTGATTTTACTCATGCTTTATCCTTACTCAGCGCATAGACCGTCTGGCCACGAAGGCTAAACTCGCGCGCGAGATTGCTGAAATTCTCCGAGTGTCCGGCAAACAGTAAACCGTCCGGTTTGAGCAGCGGCACAAAACGGCGAAGGATCTCCTGCTGCGTCGTTTTGTCGAAATAGATCATCACATTACGGCAGAAAATGGCGTCAAAGGGTCCCGCCACGTTGTACTGCTTCTCGAGCAGGTTCAGCGCCGAGAACTCGACTGCGTTCGTCAGTTCGCTGCGCACGCGTACCAGCCCGTCGTGCGGACCCGTGCCGCGCATGAAGTAGCGCTGCAGCTGCTGCGGCGACAGTGTTTTCAGCTCTTCCTGACGGTAGATGCCGTTCTGCGCTTTTTGCAGCACTTCGGTGTCGATATCGCTGGCAATCACCTTCCAGCGACCTGGCGCGGTACCTAACGTATCGGCAAGGGTGATGGCGAGGGAGTACGGCTCCTCACCGGTAGAGGCAGCGGCGCTCCAGACGCGATATTCCCCGCTACGCCGACGCGCATGCTCCGCCAGCACCGGGAAGTGATGCGCTTCGCGGAAAAAGGCGGTCAGGTTAGTGGTCAGCGAGTTGATAAACGCCTGCCATTCCGCGCTGTTCGGATTCGCTTCCAGCATCCCCAGATAGCGGCCAAAATCATCCAGCTCGAGGGTGCGTAAGCGCCGCACGAGACGGTTGTAGACCATGTCGCGCTTGTGATCGGCAAGTACGATCCCCGCGCGCTGGTAGATTAACTGACATATCCGACGGAAATGCGTATCGGACAGCGCGAGGCGCTGTGTCATCTGTAACAGTAATGACGATTGCCCTGAGGGCAGAGATGATGTCATAGCGCCTTCTTAATCACTTTCAGGAACCCACTGGAACGGTCTGCGACCGCCCGACTTCTGTTACGGTTTCAACACGCTCATTCACATTAAAAACAGACACCAGCGAGGTCAGATGATCTGCCTGACTGGCTAACTGGTCGGTGGCCGCCGCCGCCTCTTCCACAAGAGAGGCGTTCTGCTGTGTCACCTGATCCATCTGACTTACTGCCTGGGCAACCTGCTCGATACCGCGACGCTGCTCGTCGGACGCAGACGCGATTTCACCCATAATGTCGTTCACCCGGGTCACGGAACTGACGATTTCAGTCATGGTTTTTGCGGCGGTATCCACCAGCGCAGAACCCTGCTGTACGCGTGACACGGACTCTTCAATCAGCCCTTTGATCTCTTTTGCCGCATTGGCGCTGCGGCTTGCCAGGTTGCGTACTTCACCGGCCACCACCGCAAACCCGCGCCCCTGCTCACCCGCGCGCGCCGCTTCGACCGCGGCATTGAGCGCCAGAATGTTGGTCTGGAAGGCAATGCCGTCGATCACGCTGATGATGTCGCCAATCTTGTGCGAACTGGCGGCGATATCATTCATGGTGCTGGCGACGCGAGTGGCTTGTTCACCCCCCTGCTTCGCCGTTTGCGCAGCACTTTTCGCCAGACCCGAAGCCTGACGGGCGTTGTCGGCGTTCTGCCCGACCGTGGCGGTTAATTGCTCCATGCTGGCAGCGGTTTGCGCCAGCGAGGCCGCCTGCTGTTCCGTACGCGACGAGAGATCGTTGTTACCTTCGGCAATCTCGGAGATCCCGGTGTGCATGGCATAGCTGCCGTGGCGCACCTGGGTCACCGTTTCGCGCAGCGAGCTTTGCATCGCTTTCAGGCTGGCGAAAATGGCCGAAATTTCATTTTTGCCGTACACCGCTACCGGGCGCGCGAGGTCGCCTTTGGCAATGCTGTCGAAATGGCTGCTGATGATCGCCAGCGGCTGGACAATCATTCTGCGCGACCAGAACAGCGCTGCGCTGGTCAGCAACGCGGCCAGCACCACCATGGTGGCGAAGATCACCCCCGACATGTGGTAGCTGTTGCGGCTGTCCGCCCCGGCCTCTTCCACAAAGTGGTTAATTTCCTGCTGCCAGTTTTGCGCGCTGGCGTCAAACGCCGCCTGCGATTCCTGCACTGGCGCAGTGAGGAAGTCCGACAGCTGGTTGTTCTCAAGCCAGGTCGCCTGATGATCTAAATCGCCGTGCCACTGGGCATAGCCCGCCTGCACGGTTTTTTTCAGCGCATCGCCTTTGGCACTGATCGCCCGATGTTCAATAAAGGTTTTGAACATGCCGTCAGCCTGCTTCAGGCTGTCGCGGGCGGTGGTCATCAGCGCTTTAATGTCATCCGGCGGATAGCTCAGGGCTGTTAAGGTTCCGGCCTTGTTCAGCGCGGTACTGGCCTGCAGCAGCACGCCACGGGTCTGGTCGAGCAGCGCCCGCTGCTGATTACCGACTTCCACTTCCTGTAAATTCTGATAGCCGTCGCGAAACGCCCAGAACGACAAGCCGTTACTGCCAACCTGCAATACCCCACACAGAATCAAAATCAAAAACAGTGTGGTCGAGATACGAATACGATTTAACATCCACGCTCCCATTCAGCGGCCAGCAGCCGCGGTTTAAAGTTCGATCAAAATGTTTCCCAGTTGTCATCCTGTCCGGTTGCCAGCGCACGCGGTTTGCCCGATGCAGCGGCAGGCGCCGTCATCGAAGGTCCGGCGTGGGTGGAAACCGTTCTTGCGGGCGTAGAGGTAAGACGAAATGCCGAAACGGCCATCTTCAACAGGCTCGCCTGTTCTTCCAGCGCAGCCGCCGCCGTGGCGGACTCCTGCACCAGCGCGGCGTTTTGCTGTGTAACACGATCCATCTCCGAAACTGCCAGCGCCACCTGGTCAATACCGCGGCTCTGCTCGTCGGAGGCCGAGGCGATCTCACCCATGATGTCCGTCACCCGGGTGACGGCGTTGACGATGTCATTCATGGTTTCACCCGCGCTTTCCACCAGCACCGAGCCGGTATCCACGCGTGAAACAGAGTCCTGAATCAGGGTTTTGATCTCTTTGGCGGCATTGGCGCTGCGGCTGGCGAGGTTGCGCACTTCTCCGGCGACCACCGCAAATCCGCGCCCCTGCTCACCGGCACGGGCGGCTTCAACCGCCGCGTTCAGCGCCAGAATGTTGGTCTGGAAGGCGATACCGTCAATCACGCTGATGATGTCGGCGATTTTCTTCGAGCTGTCGGCGATGTCGTGCATGGTTTTCACCACCCCGTCCACCACCTTGCCGCCGCGCTGGGCGGTTTCAGATGCGCTCTCTGCCAGCTGCGACGCCTGACGCGCGTTGTCGGCGTTCTGTTTAACGGTAGCGGTCAACTGCTCCATACTGGCCGCGGTCTCTTCCAGCGCCGACGCCTGCTGCTCGGTGCGGGACGAGAGGTCATTGTTGCCCATCGCGATCTCACTGGTGCCGGTGTAGATGGCATCCGATCCCTGACGCACGTTGGTGACTGTCTCGATCAGCGAGCGCTGCATGTGGTCCACGCTGCTGGCCAGTTCGGTGATCTCATTGCGACCGGAAATCGCCAGGGTATGCATCAGGTTGCCGCTGGCAATTTCGCGGATGTGGGTAATGACGCGGCCCAGCGGGTTAAGCAGGATATGCCGAATGCCGTACCAGACAGCGATCAGCACAATCGCCAGCGCCAGCGCGAGGATCGCCATCTGCCATTGCGCAAAGCGGTAGTCGTCCACGCTGGTGGTGAAGGCGGTGCGGTACTGCGCGTCGCTGGCTTTAGCGTACTCACCCAGAGCGGCGCCCAGGGCGTTTTGCATCCCCTGAGTCGGTTGGGCAAAGTAGGCGTCAGTATTGCCGCTCTCAAGGAACTGGATCAGCTCCGCCAGACCGGCCGCATAGCTATGATACTTTTCGTCGATGTTCTGGCTCGCCTGTTCCATCGACGGCAGCGGTGCAATCTGCTTGAAGGCCGCGAAGTGTTTCCCGGCTTCATCAAGGGTGGCGCGGGCATTTTTTAACAACTCGGTTTTGGCGCTGCTCTGCTGATTAGCGGCATCCATCATCATCCGCGCCGACGAGCGGCTGAGATTAATGCGGGTTTGCAGCATCAAATCCCAGGTCGTGGTAAGTTCACTTTGCTGAAGGCGTAAATCGTTGGAGGCCGCGAAGATGGCCTGATTGTGTTTAAGAGACGAGAAAAACAGGCTGCCGGAAATAAGCTGCAGAAGTGCGAAGACGACCAGCACTAACATCAGCATTGTGACAACGCGCATACGGTTCAACATACAACACCTTCTAACTGGATTTGTTCCCGGTGTTATCGGCACAACTGGCGAGAACTTTACGCAGGAGTTGGGGAAAGCGTGGTTCAGAAGGCGACGTCGACCACCAGAGTATCGCTGTAGTTGCCTGCGGGCGGCGTCGTTTGGGTGGTTAACACCCGGGCGGTGTAGTTATAGCTGCGCAGTAAACCGTCGGCGCTCACCTGGGATGAAACCCCGCTGGACCAGCGTTCGGTGCCGCTGCTGCCCCAGCGATTGCTGGTGGCTTCTTTATAAATTTCATAGCTCATGCGGTTATTGCCGCTCGCCATGCGCCGCACGTTATTGCTGGCGTTGGCACCGTTATTAATGCCGATGGTATAGACGCTGCCTTTGGTGCAGGTGACCGAGATGGCCTGCGACACCGTAGGGAAGTTCTGCACCAGCGGCGCACTGTTGAAATTGACATTCGGCGTGGTCATTGCGCTGCAGTCGTTGGTGACGGTCATATTCAGGACGATGCTGGTCGTGGCGGTTCCCACCTGCGGGGTGCTACACAAGCCAAGTATACCCACCGCGCAGACGTTGTAGTTGATGCTGAAATTAAGTGTCACCTGATAAGGCCCGGCGCTGACGTTCTGGCCGGGAACGGTGCGAAAATAGAGCGGAATATTGTACTGTTTGGCACCGAGCAGGCTCAACAGCGTCGGGCCGCTCCAGGTGTAGGCTTTGCCAATCTGCACTTCGCTGCTGCTCCCGCAACCGGCCAGCCCGCACAGGCGGGTGGGGATCACGTCGGTTATCGCCGCATTATCGGTGCGCTTCAGGGTGGCGCGGCTGTTGGCATTGACGGTCGCGCCGATGTAATTAAGGGTAATGGAGTCGTTGGTCAGCAGGTTGAGCGTCGCGTCGCAGGTCACCACCAGCGTGCCGGTGGTCTGCACTTCCCCGCTGCCGCTAAGGGCAAACGAGGTGACGTTGCCAAAGTTGGCATTGACGGTGCTGACGGTGCATGCCCCCCAGCTTGCCGTGGAAACCAGCATCAGGACCAGCATCAGCAGCAGGCGTCTCATGGTGACATCCGGCAGGTTAGCGGCCCGAAGGTTTGCAGCTTATGCCCCGGATTGGCGTCCAGCGTGAGGGTCACGTGACAGCGTTTGCCATCCGGCGTGCGCACCGTCAGGGCGTTAACGTCCGCGAGATCTTCCAGCCAGGCGATCCCGTCGTAGCCTACCACCGCCGGGAGCCTGCCCTGGCGCGTCACCTGGCTGCCGAGCGGAATGTCCAGCCCTTCGCCGTCGTGGAGGATCACGCTCGCCACCCGCTCTTGTTCCATCGGGAAGTCCACCAGATAGCCGCTGTTACGCCGCAGCGCCACGCGCCGCTCGGTCTCCTTCAGGCGGGTGTCGGCGGGAAGGTTGAGCGTGTTGATACTGTAGCTGGCCGGATAGTAGGCCGAGACGCCGCTGATCAGCAGATAGCCGTTGCGGTTGGTTTTGCCGACCGGCTGATTCTCGTAGCTGACCGGCACCTCCGGCTGGCCATCGGTACTGACCACCACAAAGGCGTCATTGATTTTGTTGGCGGCAAACAGCTCTCCGTCCATCAGCACCAGCGAGCCCATCGCCTCGCCCCACCAGGTCATCATATTGCGCTCGCCGTAGCCGCCGCCCTGGATCTCGATATTGCTGTTGCGCCAGCCCAGCGAGCCCTGCTGATAGTTGCTGGAACGCGACTGGCGCGCGAGGGCCATGTTCCAGCTCAGGCCGCCGTCGGTGGGCATCGAGTGGTTATAGTTGAAGCGCTGGGTGCTACCGGCTGTCGGGGTGTTTTCCACGGTGATGGCGGCGCTGTCACGTTCGCCAAGCGGGATCTGCAGCGACATCGCTACCGTCCAGTCGCCCTTCTGCTGATCCCGGCTGGCGGCGAGATAAATACTGCTGCTGCCCCACAGATTGCGGCTCCAGGAGAGGTTCAGCAGCTCGGTCTTCTGGTTATCAAAGCTCTGGACGCCGATCCAGGCCGCGCCGATATTGCCGTATTCGCCCATGTTGAAGGTCAGGGAATACTGGTCGGTATTGCGGCTCAGGCTGGCGATGGGCTGGTCGTATTCATCATACAGCGTCGGCTGATCGTACAGCGCCAGATTGCCAAACCCGCGATCGCGGCGGCTGTGTTGGGTGGCAAGGCTAAAGGCGCTGGTGCTGTACTGATAGCCCCAGTTCAGCTGCCCGCCCGTGTCGCCACGCATCTGGCTCTGGGTCCAGGCGGTATTCACTACCCCTAACTGCCCCAGCTTAACCACCGTACCGGCACCGCCGAGCGCCAGTTGTTCCGCCCCTTCCACGTGTCCTTCCAGCGTCAGCCAGTCGGTCAGGCCGTAACGATATGAGCCGCTGCCCGCCGCCGGGCCGTAATCAAAACTGTCGATACCGTAATTGCGCCGCAGGCTGCCGAGGGTAATGGCCCCGTCGCTGAGCCCTTGTTTGAGCAGCTCGCTGGTGACGTAGAACGGCAGCGTGGTGCTGATCTGGCGCCCCAGCGCATCGGTGGTAACCAGCACCGCATCCCCTGCCCCGTTGATATAGGGCAGATTGGTGAGGGTGAATGGCCCCGGCTGCAGATTGGTGGAGCCCGCGCGGTAGCCATTAACGAACAGATCCACGGCGGTAGGCACCGCCGCTTCGCCGGAAAATTCCGGCAGAGGCCAGGTCACCAGGTCCGGGCGCAGGGAGAAATCGCGGCCATAGCTTATCCCGCCCATGCGCACGCTGCTGCTCCAGCTCAGGGCATCGCTGATCACATCCCCGGCGGTCCAGGTGGTGGCGTCCTCTTCGTTGGTAACCATCAGGGTGGTGTCGTAGCGCACGTATCCTTCCTGTTGCCCGCTGCCGCCAGTGAAGTTTTGCCGCACGTAACCGGTGGAGGATAACGATCCCCGTTCGTCAAAATAGCGAAACTCGTGCCACAGGGAGGCCTGGCCGCCGCTGTGTTCAGTGTGGTTGGTGTAGAAGTCGTAGTTGAGGAGCGCCCCTTTGCCAAAGTACGGGGTGCTTTGCGCCATCTGGCCGCTGAATGACGTGGCGCGCGTGCCGACCCACTCCCGCGGGACGCTGAGCAGCAGGCGTTGCCCGCTGCTGTCATACTCGGTGCGCACCTCTTTCAGGCGGGAAACATTCACCTCCCCAGGGGCAACCTGGTCGGCGGGCAGCCCGGCGCGCAGCAGATCGGCGCTGCCTAGCCAGTAATCGCCGCTGCGCCGGGTGACAGGTACCACCAGCCCGGTGTCGTAGTGGTTGACGACCAGCGCCAACTGAAACACCGCCTCGTCGTTGACCGACTGCGGTGCAGGCGGGGGCGGCAACATATCGTCACCGGATTCGGCCCAGCTTGCTGTACTGACACAGAGCAGGATACCCATCAACGGCTTCAGTTGACGGGCGCCGACTGCCATTGCGTATCCCTGGCATTAATTTGCGCACGCATCTGACCCGGCTGCCCGACGCCTGACGGCAGCGGCCAGCTGCGCGCGCTGCCTGGCAGGACATACCCCAGCAGGCCGTCCGCCAGGGTGCGACTCTGCCCACCCTGCTGCAGCGTGACCTGGCTGAGCCGGACATGCACATCGCCCTGATTACGCACCTGTAGCGCAGGTTGCCCGTTCTCACGCACCACTCGCCAGCTGAGGTCGCGCGGCTCCACCAACGCGTGATGCGCGCCCTCTTTAATGGTCTCTATCCCCTGCCCGTAAACGAATAGCGGAATGGAGTAGCGCATCTGCAGCTTTAACCCCATCTGCGGGGTCTCTTTATCCTGCGGCTGAGGGATTTCATCCACGATGATGCGGTAGGCTTGCTCCACCCCCACCGGGACATTCCCCTGTTTGATCAGGCGAATGAGCTGCTTGCTGCCCTTGTCGATGGTGACAATCGGCGGACTGGCGACCACCTCCTGCTGCGCCGTGTAGCGCTCAAGGCCATTTTCCTGCCGCCAGCGTACAATGCGTACCTGCATGGTGGTGGCGCTGTTGCCCTGATTCTGCACCCACAGTTCGGTCGCTTTGGTATCGGCTGACAGCCAGGGATCAATCGGCCACAGCAGAATCGTTGCCGCACCCTGGACCTGCCCTACCATACTGCCCAGCGCCAGCATCAGGCCGGGCAGGCAACGCCGCGAGAATACCTTCATCATCCCTCTCCCTTTTTCACCACGTTAAGGTCACGGTGAGTTGATCTGCATAATTTCCGGCCGGACTGAACCCGGTCAGAAGCGCCACGCCAAACAGCGGCAGCGCAATGTTATTGCTGTTGGTGTAGGCCACGGACACCGACTGGTTGACACCGATTTCACTGTTGGCCGCCAGTGAACTGCTGCTGTACAGGCGATACGCTACCTGACTGGTGCCTCCCGCCCGCTGCATATTGCGCACCGAGGTATAGTGCTGGCCGCCGTCGATGCTCATGCTCAGCGCCACTCCTGGCGTACAGGCGATCGACAGCGATCCGTTCGGCACAAAGCTGGTGTTCACCGCACCGCTTTCCACCCCGGTGTGGGTGCCAAAATTGAGCGTACCCAGCAGGCCGCCGCTGCCCGCCACCACCGAGCAGCCGGGGGTGATGGTGGCATTGACCTGAAAAGACTGGGTGGTCACTGCCCCGGCGTGACTCGCCGCCATCAGCAGGCTGAGGATAAAAAAAGCGCGCAGTTTGCCCTCTCCCTGGTGTTGGAGCGATGGCGTATTGCCAATCATCGGGAACTGGCGCTAATAGGTGACGCTGACGTTGATGGTATCGGTGTAGGTGCCTGGCACCACGGTGACGCTATTGCCGCCGCCGGTTATCCGCCCATACAGCGTGTAGCTGTCGACGCCGCCCGCGGTGGAGGCCACCGGCAGCGGTGCGTTGTTGGCAATGATGTTGTTAAATCCGCCGTCGCTGAACAGGCTGTAGGCCACACCCTGGCTGGCGTCGGAGGTATTCACCAGATAGCGCGTCGGCGTACCTGGCGTTCCCACGACCGTGCCTGGCGCGGTGGCGTTGGTGTTGCCGGTGATCGCCACCGAGTAGCTGGCGGTGGTGCACTGGATGGTAAAGGTGTTGCCGCCGCTGGCACCGGTTAACTGGGTGGTCAGGGTCGAGAACGTGGCGGGATGGGTGCCAAAATCGAGCGTACCGAAGTTGATCCCGTTCTGGGTTGGCGAGCCGTTAATCAGACAGCCGTTGGTCAACGTCAGGGTCGCGCCAATGGTGCCGCTGCTGGTTACCGCCTGGGTTGGACCGGACGCAATGATGGCGAGCATCCCACCGGTAAATAGCAGCAGATGTGTTTTATTCATTTCCCACCCTCCAGAAAAAATCGCATCGGGTTATCACCGTTTTCTGATAACGCTCAATCTGTTAGCACCCATTACGTTTCTGTCGGGTGGTTAATCTGAAATTTAGTTTATGGATCCCGACTCAACCACTTTTCACCCGGGACCTCATACCTTTGCCGTATTGACGTAAATTTACTAATTAAAACAATTAGATAAAAAATGTCATGTCCTGATTAACAAACAAAGCGGGAAAATATATTGGTAGAAACGTGATAAGCATCACAATATATCCACACCAACTTAGCAACAAAATTAATAATTATTAAAAAAATATTGAAATGACAATCAATTTACTTCAGTTTAGGTAATGGATTTATTGATGTGCTGAATAATAAAACCTATATAAATCAGCAAATTGAATAATACATACATTTAACGAGGATTTTTTGGTGGCAAGTGCAAACAAACTCACGATCTTTATCGTGATTTTTATGCTGGCGGGCATTCTGTCCGGCGCGGTTATTCATCAATATGCGTCAGCCGACGCGATAGCAACCTGGTCAGACAACATCACGTTATTTACCGATATGTTCCTGCGGCTCATTAAAATGGTGATAGCGCCGCTGGTCTTTAGCACCCTCACGGTGGGGATCATGCGCCTCGGCGAAACCGCCACCATTGGCCGCGTAGGCGGTAAAGCAATGGTCTGGTTTATCAGCTCATCGGTACTCTCTATTCTGGTCGGCCTGTTTATCGTCAGCCTGTTGCACCCCGGCAGCGGCCTGAATCTGGCCGTACCAACCGGTTCGGTCGAGACCGGGCTAGCGACCGGCGGTATGACCCTGAAAGGTTTCCTGTCCCACACCATCCCGACCAGCATTGCCGGGGCGATGGCGAACAACGAGATCCTGCAGATTGTCGTGTTTTCGATGTTCTTTGGCATTGGCGGCGCATCGCTGGGCGAAAAATTTAACGCCCCGCTGGTGGCAGCGCTGGACGTCGTGTCCCACATCATGCTGAAGGTGACGGGCTACGTGATGTACGTTGCCCCGCTGGCAATCTTCGCTGCCATCTCCTCGGTGATTGCTACCCAGGGGCTGGGCATTTTACTGAACTACGCCTCGTTTATCGGTGGCTACTATCTTGCAATCGTCCTCACCTGTCTGGTGCTGCTGGCGGTGGGTTATATGGTGCTGAAAAAAGAGATCTTCCGGCTGGTCAGTATGCTGAAAGATCCGGTACTGGTGGCGTTCACCACCAGCAGCTCGGAAGCGGCCTACCCGAAAACGCTGGAGCAGCTCACCCGCTTTGGCTGTTCACGCAACATCGTGTCGTTCGTTCTGCCGATTGGGTATTCGTTTAACCTGGTGGGATCAATGGTGTATTGCTCGTTTGCGTCGATGTTTATCGCCCAGGCGTACAATATCCAGCTGAGTTTTTCCGAGATTGTGGTGTTGATGTTGACCCTCATGCTGGCCTCAAAAGGCATCGCCGGGGTACCGCGTTCTGCGCTGGTGGTGCTGGCGGCAACCATTCCGAGCTTCCATATTCCGGTGGCGGGTATTTTGCTGCTGATGGGGATTGATCACTTCCTGGATATGGGGCGTTCGGCGATTAACGTGCTGGGGAATGGCGTGGCGACGGCGATGCTGGCGCAGAATGAGGGGTTGCTGGAGGAGGAGCCTGAGCTGGTGGAGCAGGAGGCGTAAGGGTTTCTCTAAAATACGACAAACGGCAACTTGTGGTTGCCGTTTTGCTTGTGGCTGGTGCGGCCTGATCCCCTCACCCCGGCCCTCTCCCGGAGGGAGAGGGAGCACACACTAAAAACGGCAACCGGAGGTTGCCGTTTTGCTTTTATTTATGCCACATGATTTGCTGCGACGTCTAACAGCGCCATCTCATCGCTGTTCAGCAGCTTCTCAATGTTCACCAGAATCAGCATGCGGTCGCCGAGCGCACCCAGACCGGTCAGGTATTCGGTGGACAGCGTCACGGCAAACTCCGGTGCCGGGCGGATCTGATCGGTGGTCAGGGAGAGCACATCCGATACCCCATCAACCACGATCCCGACCACGCGCTGACCCAGATTGAGGACGATCACCACGGTGTTCTCGTTGTACTCCACGTCGCCCTGGTTGAACTTGACGCGCAGGTCAACAATCGGCACGATCACGCCGCGCAGGTTGGTCACGCCTTTGATAAATTCAGGCGTGTTGGCGATACGGGTCACCTGATCATAGCCACGGATTTCCTGCACTTTCAGAATATCGATACCGTATTCTTCATCACCTAAAGTGAAAACCAGGAATTCCTGCCCTGATGGCTCGCCGGCCAGCTTCGTTACATTACTCATACCGGTCATGTTTTTACCTTCTTAACTGAATCAGGCGGCTGTGTGCGCCATACGTTGTTCACGATTTAATCCCTGAAGCGCCGACACGTCGACGATCAGCGCCACGCTGCCATCCCCGAGGATGGTGGCGGCGGAAATTCCCGGCACTTTGCGGTAGTTGCTCTCAAGGTTTTTCACCACCACCTGATGCTGACCAATCAGCTGATCAACCAGCAGCGCATAGCGACGGCCTGCGCTTTGCAGGATCACCACAATCCCCTGCGTGGCTTCGGTTTTGGCCCCGTCCACGTCGAATACTTTCCACAGCTCCAGCAGCGGCAGGTATTCGCCACGCACTTCCAGCACGCGCTCGCCGCCCGCCAGTGGATGGAGATCTTCTTCACGCGGCTGCAGCGATTCCATCACCGCATTCAGCGGCAGAATGAAGACTTCGTTCGCCACTTTCACCGACATGCCGTCGAGGATCGCCAGCGTCAGCGGCAGCAGGATGCGAATGGTCGTCCCGGTCCCCTGCTTCGATTTGATCTCAACGTGGCCGCCCATCTCCTGGATGTTACGTTTCACCACATCCATGCCCACGCCGCGCCCGGAGACGTCCGTCACCTGCTCGGCGGTAGAGAAGCCCGGGGCGAAAATCAACATCCCGACCTCTTCGTCGGTCATGTTTTCGTTGACTGCCATCCCCTGCGACAGAGCCTTGGCGAGGATGCGCTCGCGGTTCAGGCCCGCACCGTCGTCGGTCACTTCGATGCAGATATTCCCGCCCTGATGCTCTGCGGAGAGGATCAGGTTGCCGACCGGGGATTTCCCTGCCGCCACGCGGTTTTCCGGCAGCTCGATCCCGTGGTCAAGGCTGTTACGCACCAGGTGCGTTAACGGATCGATGATGCGCTCAATCAGGCTCTTATCCAGCTCGGTGGAGCTACCCATCAGCGTCAGTTCAATCTGCTTGTTAAGCTTGCTGGCCAGGTCGCGCACCAGACGTGGGAAGCGGCTGAAGACGTATTCCATCGGCATCATACGAATCGACATGACCGATTCCTGCAGATCGCGGGCGTTGCGCTGCAGCTGGCTCATGCTGGTGATCAGTTCCCCGTGGTTCACTGGATCCAGCTCGTTGGAACGCTGGGCCAGCATCGACTGGGTGATCACCAGTTCGCCCACCAGGTTGATCAGCTGGTCGACTTTTTCTACCGCCACACGAATGGAGGTGGATTCGCTGACGCGCGCGGCCGGTTTTTCACGTTCGGCGCGGCCTGGGGCTGGAGTCTCTGCCGGTACTGCCTTCAGGGCTGGTGCGGCAGGTACCACCGCCGGAGCAGCTGGCGCTTCAACAATGGCTTCGACCACCGGCTCATCGATCACCGCTTCAAAATCAATCTGCTCAGGCTCGATCACAAAGCACAGCACCGCAATGACATCGTCTTTGCCGATCCCACCGCCGAGCGTGGCGGCGAGGGTATCTTTGCCCTTCACCACGTTGCTCAGGGTCGCCAGATTGCTCAGTTCCTCTTCCAGCAGGTTAACTTCGCTCTCTTTCAGGCCGGACAGCAGGATCCGCAGACGGTCGTCCGCAACGGTTGCCGCGACAGGGGCAGCGTCCACCACGCTCAGTTTTGCCGGGGCGACGGCGGGTACCGCCGCTTCACCTTTGGCTTCAAGGGCTAACTGACGCAGGGCGTTGCAGATATATTCAAAGCTGGCAGCATCCTGCTCTTGCGAGCTTTTATAGGCATCGAGCTGTTCCTGCATAATATCTTTCGTTTCCAAAAACAGGTTAATAATGTCGGTATTGAGCTGCATCTCACCGCGTCTGGCTTCATCCAGCAGGTTTTCCATCAGGTGCGTGGTTTCCTGCAGGATGGTAAAGCCAAACGTGCCGGCGCCCCCTTTTATGGAGTGGGCAGCACGAAAAATGGCGTTGAGCTGCTCTGAATCCGGCGCTTCGGGCACCAGATCCAGCAGATGTTGCTCCATATCAGCCAACAACTCGTCGGCTTCATCAAAAAACGTCTGGTAAAAATCGGTAATATCCATGCTCACGCTATCACCTCGGATTGGCTGGTGGCGATGTTGGAACGGCAGCCGAAGGCACGGCGCCTGGCTGTTTTAAATCATCCAGTGACTCATTCTGACTGCTGGCGTTTTCGTGCAGGATGGCCTGCTCCGCCTGTTTATTGAGCACTAAGAGACTAATACGACGGTTGATGGCATCGTCAGGCCCGCGATCGGACATGCGCATCGTGGCGGCCATGCCGACGACCCGCAGCACTTTGCCATCATCCAGTCCTCCGATCACCAGCTCGCGGCGGGAAGCGTTGGCGCGATCCGCAGAGAGCTCCCAGTTGCTGTACCCTTTTTCGCCGCCGGCGTAAGGGAAGTCATCGGTGTGGCCGGAAAGACTGATTCGGTTTGGGATCCCATTCAATACGGGCGCAATACCGCGCAGGATATCGCGCATATAAGGTTCCACTTCGGCGCTGCCGGTTTTAAACATCGGCCGGTTCTGGCTGTCGATAATCTGAATACGCAGCCCCTCCTGCACCAGGTCGATCTTCAGGTGCGGACGCAGCGCGCGCAGCTTGGGATCGGCCTCAATCAGCTGATCCAGATCGCCGCGCAGTTTCTGCAGACGGCTCTGCTCCATGCGTTTTTTTAACTCATCGATGTTCGGCTCGCGCTTCACTTCGCCTTGTTTTTGCGTGTAATCATCGCCACCGCCGGGGATGAGGCTGTCGCTGTTAGAAATACGCGGCCCGGTCGACACCGCCGTCGCCAGCGGAGTGCGGAAATACTCAGCGATCTGAATCAACTCCTTCGGGCTGGAGATGGAGATCAACCACATCACCAGGAAGAAGGCCATCATCGCGGTCATAAAGTCGGCATAGGCAATTTTCCATGAGCCGCCATGATGGCCTCCATGACCTTTGTGCTTACGCTTTTTGACGATGACGATAGGATGGGCCTGGTTTTTCATGCGTCTTCAGTGCTCGTCTGCTGGTTTGGGTTCTTCACCGCACGCACGTGCTCTTCGAGCTCGTTAAACGATGGACGCTCGCTGGAGTACAGCGTTTTGCGCCCAAACTCGACCGCGATCGGCGGGGCATATCCGTTCAGATTGGAGAGCAGGGTAATTTTGACGCACTGCATCATTTTGCTGGTTTCGGCGCTTTTCTGACGCAGCACGGTTGCCAACGGGGAGATAAATCCGTACGCCAGCAGGATACCGAGGAAGGTTCCCACCATCGCGTGGGCAATCAGCGCGCCCAGCTCTGCTGCCGGACGATCCGCCGAGGCCAGGGCATGAACCACCCCCATTACCGCCGCGACGATCCCGAACGCAGGCAAGGAGTCCCCTACCATCGCCAGGCTGTTGGCCGGGACTTCGGTTTCGCTTTCGTGGGTTTCGATCTCTTCGTCCATCAGGGCTTCGATTTCAAACGTGTTCATGTTGCCGCTGATGATCAGGCGCAGATAGTCGACGATGAATTCCAGCATCACCTTATCGGCGAGGATGCGCGGATAGCTGGCAAAAATCTCGCTCTCCTGTGGATTCTCGATATCGCGCTCCAGCGAGAACATCCCCTGCTGGCGTGATTTGGCCATCAGGCGATACAGCAGCGCCAGCAGATCCATGTACATGCTTTTGGTGTACTTCGAACGACGGAACAGTAACGGCAGCGCCTTTAACGTCGCCTTGATCGCCTTACCGTTGTTGCCAACGATAAACGCCCCCACCCCTGCACCGCCGATGATGACCAACTCAGCGGGTTGATAGAGTGCCCCAAGGTGCCCGCCGGTCATCATATAACCGCCGAAAACTGTACCGAGAACTACCAGGTAACCTAATAAGATAAGCACGACATCATCCTTCCGCTAGTGACTTTAGCTGGATGCACAGTTCGGGGTTTACCCGCCCTTCGGGCATAAAAAAAGCAGCGGTAATAACTTACCGCTGCTGGAATCTTGCCCCTGGGATCGGGTTAAACAGCTTGTACGATCTGTTCATCCAGCAGTTGTGGATTACTATCGGCAGGATCCCGGGAAAGTTTACGTCTTTTTACCGCGCGGGACGGCGGTTGGCACAAACTGCAGGCAAAGCTGCCGGCAGGCTGATGCGCATGGGTAATAAAGTTACCGCTACAGCAGTTGCAGCGAGACAGTTCGAGCAGTCCGCTCTCGACAAAACGCACCAGCGTCCATGCGCGCGTCAATGCCAGCAGCGGCCCTTCTTCAGGCTGCGGGCACTGCTCGAGGTACAGTTTGTAGGCTTTAATGACGGCATCAACGCCGCTGCATAAGCCGGTCTTGAGCAGATACTGCCAGGCGTTACAGAACATAGAAGCGTGAATGTTCTGCTCCCATGTCATAAACCAGTCGGTGGAAAACGGCAGCATCCCCTTTGGCGGTGGGCTACCGCGCAATTCTTTATACAATTTGATAAGACGACCACGGCTCAGCTGCGTCTCGCTTTCCAGCATTTGCAAACGCGCACCCAAGGTGATCAATTCCATCGCCAGCTGAATATCACGCGCTTCCTGAACAATGCTCTTCTCACTCATCGTTACGCCCTTTTCTTACGGGCTGCGTCATCAGCCTGGCTGATGTCGTTGAGCAGACGGGTAGAAAGCAAAATACCGGTGTGAACCTGCTGCAGGTCGTCCACGCGGGAATCTTGCGTCAGTTGCGTGATGGTCTGGTGGTTATCAAAACGGAACTGGCAAACCAGTTGATTGGTTTCGGCCAGTTTCACCATTTGTGGCAGCGTTAACGCTCCTAACGTAGTGGCCATCTCTTCATGGATACCCAGGCGGAACATCGCCGAGGCTTTGTCCTGGCTAATTAAACGTTGTGCAAGCAGTAAATATGACAGGTTGATGTCATAGATGTGTTTTAGCAATTCGGATGTATGCATCGGTTCCTTCCCGAATAACCTACAATCATTTTTTGTGCGGGTATCCCGCACCCCGTGATGTCGCCGGGAAAACCCCGGTAAAAAAAGAAGAAAAGGCTAAAACACATAGTCGAATTAAGTTGTGTAGAGATGAATCACGTAAAGAAGAATAATTGTCCTCTCTTACACATTTATCATTTCTTACAATTAACTAAGATTTTTCCTAATTCGCCGCAACTCTACCCGTCCGGTTTATCACATACAATGCAGCCTCGCCTGAAATTTGAAATAAATGTGATCCAGATCACATAATTTGCCTGAATTTGAGCCAAAAATCCATCAGCCCCGCTTCTAAATTGTCTTTTTTATGAGCGTTTAACCACAGGATATATTCTCTGATGCCGAATATTCATGCAGAAGCATGAACTGAAGCGGCACGTTACTTGCCGGGGGTTGACAGCGAACAAACGCCCGCCCGGCCTCGCTATGTCTATGATAGAAACGCCTAATTTAACCCTTTCTAAAACAGCCAGTTAACCGTGAAAAATGCTGAAGTAATTTCCTCCCGTTACCGCTTTTTAAAGGTTAATGCAAGGTTAAAATCTAAGTAATACAGGTAATTAAATTTGTATGATTAACGTTAAGTAATCGTTTACAGTCGATGCGTGCATAACCGGGCTATTCGTTGCATAAGAATTATTAATGAATAATTATGATAAGCGTCACACTAATGCCACCTTCCTCTCTTGCGCAATGAGAGGAAGCGCGCTAATGCTGATGCAAAGGCGGTTTACCCAATCTTCTGGAGGACGCAATGAGTTACTCCCATCTTCTTGTTTGTGTGGCCCTTTCCCCTGAAAGCGAGCAGTTACTGAGCAAAGCGGTTGCCATCGCCCGCCCGACGCAGGCGCGCATCACGCTGGTGACACTGGGGACAGAACCCGAAATGTATAACCAGCTCGCCGCCCCGATGCTGGAAGATATTCGCGATGTGTTACAGGAGGAGACACAGCAATTTCTGGATGCACTGATTGCGCACGCAGAATATCCGATTGCGCAAACGGTGATTGCGACCGGTGAAATAAGTCAGTGTATTTATGATATATGTCAAAAACAGCAAGTGGATTTAGTGATATGCGGCAACCATAATCACAGTTTTTTTTCTCGCGCGGCATGCAGCGCAAAAACCATTGTCAGCGGCAGCAAAGTGGACGTGCTGTTAATTCCACTCAGCGCTGTGTGAGCCACTGAGTGAAAAATCATCAGGCCAGTTTAGGGAAGGTTGCGACCTTTTTTTGCAGATTGCTCTCCACGCTGTGGGGAGTGATGTCATTCAGATCCTGAATAAAGCGCGCCTGCCAGCGATCGATATCATTTTCACGGATCACTTTCATCATCTCAGCATGGCGTGATATGCGCTCCGTTAGCGGCATTTTCAGCGCACGATGCAGCGCGTTCGCCACATCGTCCCTGTCGTAAGGATTAACAATCAGTGCTGAGGTCAGCTCGTTGGCGGCACCGGCAAATTGCGACAGCACCAGCACGCCGGGATCCTTCGGGTCCTGCGCCGCAACGTACTCCTTCGCCACCAGATTCATCCCATCGCGCAGCGGCGTCACCAGCCCGACGTCGGCATAGCGGAATACCTTCATCAGGATTTTGCGCTCAAAGTGCTGGTTTAGATAGAACAGCGGCGTCCAGCCCAACTGCCCGTAGCGACCGTTGATGCGTCCGGCTTCGGTTTCCAGCTGATGACGAATATCCTGATAGGCCTGCACTTCTCCGCGTGAGGTTGGCGCAATCTGGGTGTAGCGGATTTTGCCGTGGTGTTCAGGGAATTTTTCCAGCAGCGTCTCATAGGCCTGAAAACGCTCCGGCAGCCCTTTGGAGTAATCCAGTCGCTCAACGGAGAAGATGTTTTTGACGTGCTTCAGCTCATTTTTAAGCTGCGCCAGCTTGGGCGGCAGCGGTCCGGAGGCCTGTTCGGCAATATCATCTGGCTCGATACCAATCGGATAGACTTCGGTGTGGAACCGCTTGCCCCAGGCAGTATGCGCCCCGTCATCGTGAGCAATAAGCCGCGTTTTACTGGCAACACAGTCCAGGAAGGCCAGGCGGTCGTTATCGGTCTGGAAGCCCAGCAGGTCGTAGTCACAGAGCTGTTCGAGCAGTTCCTCACCGGGCGGCAGTGCGTTAAAGATCTCGGGGGTCGGGAACGGGATATGCAGGAAGAAGCCGATGCGGTTATTGATCTCACGCTTGCGCAACTCGCTGGCAAACGGCAGCAAATGGTAATCATGCACCCACAGCATGTCGTCCTGTTTGACCAGCGGTGTCAGCTTATCGGCCAGCAGGCGGTTTACCCGCATGTAGCCGTCCCAGGCTTCACGCTTAAACTTCACCAGGTCCAGGCGATAGTGAAAGGCTGGCCACAGCACCGCATTGGAAAACTGGCTGTAATATTCATCGTAATCCTGCTCGTTGAGGTTAAACGAGGCCCAGGTGATGTTCCCCCGCGTGACCTTTTTAAGCGGTTTGTCGTCCTGACCAATGTCCCCGCTCCAGCCAAACCAGAGTCCGCCGGTGCTTTTCAACGCACCCAGTACCCCCACCGCCAGGCCACCCGCGCTGGCTTTTTTGTCATCCGGGGGAGCGATTCGGTTAGAGACTACGATCAAGCGACCCATATTCAGTTCTCCTGTTAGTTTGCGCTATTTGTTTTTCTTGTTGATGGTTAGCGGCTTTTATTATCCATTCCCAGACATCAGGCACCGTTGCCAGCCGCCAGCTGGCTTTGGTCTCACCTGCGCCGACTTTCACTGACACGCCTTTGAGCTGATTAACCACCTCAAAGCCGTGTTCATCCGTCAGGTCATCGCCAAAGAAGACCGGCGTTCTGCCCGCAAAAGGCGCTTCATGCATAAAAGCCGAGATGGCTTCGCCTTTGTGGATCCCGCGTGGTTTGATTTCAACCACGCATTTACCCGGCTGGAGCGACAGCTGCGGATTGTCACGCACCACTTGTTCCGCCAACGCCTGCACCTGTGGCTGATACTGCGGGGCCTGACGGTAGTGGAGCGCAAAGGCCATACCTTTGGCTTCCAGTTCAGTGCCCGGCAGCCAGGAAAGCGCCGTCGCCAGCTGAGCATGCAGCGTCTGGACCAGTTCCTGAGGAAGCGTGACGATGTGCGCGTGGCCATGGATGTCGCGGCGCTCTGCGCCGTGTACCCCGGCTAGCGGGAAACGGTACGGTTCGGCGAGCTTATCCAGCTCGGCCATTGAACGCCCTGATATCAATGCCAGTGCACCCTGATTCAGCAGCGACAGCTGATTCAGCGCATGTAAAACGTCGTCCGGAACGGCCACTTCATCGGGATGCGGTCTGATGGTGGCAAGGGTTCCGTCGAGGTCAAAAAACCAGGCAAAATCGTCAGACAGTAAAGGCGGTGAAGTTAACGTATCGGCCACCCTGATCCTCCTTACGGTTGGCGAGATGAAAACAGTTAACATCTCAGTAGCCATGTAAGTATAGACAGTGTGACGCTGCTCGCCATTTGACACCCCCCTTCCGCTGCGTCCGGAAAGGGGGTCTACACTTAAAAGTTGGGGTGGGTAAAGGCAGGAAACATGCTTAAACGGTACGCTTCGCTTTTTGTTTGTAACGGTCGAAGATCACCGCCGCCAGCAGGATGAGACCGCGAACCACGTACTGCGAGAATGGGGAGATGTTCAGCAGGTTCATGGCGTTCTCCACGGTGCCTAGGATCAGGATACCGGCCACCACATATGAGATTTTTCCGATGCCGCCTTTCAGTGAAACCCCGCCCAGCACGCAGGCAGAAATCACAATCAGCTCATAGCCAATCGAGGTCATCGGCTGACCGCTGGTCATGCGCGAGGCGAGGATTATCCCTGCGGCCGCCGACACCAGACCGGAGAGCATAAAGATGATGATCTTGGTCCGCACCACCGGAACCCCGGCGAGGCGAGAGGCCTCTTCATTGCCGCCAATTGCTAGCGTGTTGCGACCAAAGGTGGTTCTGTTCAGCAGGAAACCAAAGAGTATCAGGCAGGCGACCGTCAGCCAGATAGGTGCCGGCAGACCGAACCAGTTGGCATAGCCGAGGGCGAAGAAGCGCTCGTCTTCAATCCCCACCGCCTTACCGTCAGAGATGATATAGGCCAGGCCGCGCACAATCTGCATGGTGGCGAGGGTGGTGATCAGGGCGTTGATTTTCAGACGTGCAATCACAAAACCGTTCACCAGCCCGCTGAGGGCACCGAGCAGCAGACCCGCCGCCACGCCAATCCACAGGCTTTCGGTCATATTAATGACTACCGCAGTCGTCACCCCGGCGCAGGCGATGACCGAGGCCACCGACAGGTCGAAGTCGCCCGAGGCCAGACAGAACAGCATCCCGCAGGCGACCATCCCGGACATGGAGATCGCCAGTCCCAACCCCTTCATATTAATGAAGGTGGCGAAGTTAGGCACAAAGAGCGCGCAGCCAAGGAACAGCACGGCGAATACCACCAGCATGCCGTACTGATCCCAGATGCGTCCCAGGCTGAAGGCCGATTTCGGCGATCCGGATGTAGTAACAGAAGACATCTTATTCTCCTTACTCAGGCGACGGCCTGGCTAACTTTAGGCATAGCGAGGCTTAACGCCTGCTTTTCATTCGCCTGTTCATGAAGCAATTCACCGGCGATCTCGCCTTCCCGCATCACCACGATCCGGTCGGCCACGCCCAGCACTTCCGGCAGGTCGCTGGAGGCGAACAGTACCGCCACCCCGCGTTTTGCCAGTGCGTAAATCACGTTATAGATTTCGTGCTTGGCCCCCACGTCAATGCCCCGGGTCGGTTCATCCAGCAGGATCACCTTCATCTCTTCCGACAGCCAGCGGCCCAGAATCGCCTTTTGCTGGTTGCCGCCGGAGAGGTTCATAATCAGCTGTTCAGCGCCAGGCGTTTTGATATTCAGGGAACGAATGTGGTGATCGGCGTTACTGGCCTCCCACGCGTCGTTAATCAGGCACCCGGCACGAATAGACTTCCGCCGCGCCGAGATGTTGATGTTATCCCGCACAGAGTGCACCGGAATAATCCCCTCGGCTTTACGGTCCTCCGGACAGAGCATCATCCCCGCACGAATGGCGTGGGCGGGTTTCTGGATATCGACCAGCTGACCGTCAATAAACACCTGTCCGTCGGTGATCTTTGTGCCGCCAAACAGCCCTTTCATCAGTTCACTGCGCCCGGCCCCCACCAGCCCGAACAGGCCGACAATCTCGCCGCTGCGCACCGTCAGCGTGATCGGTTTACGCACGCCCGGCGCTTTGACCTGTTCAAGACGCAGCAGCTCGCCGCCGTACTGACGCGATTCCCAATGGTAGATGTCGCCCAGCTCGCGGCCGACCATCGCCTGTACCAGCTGGTCATGGTTGACCTGCTGCATATCTGAGAAGGTGCGCACATAGCGGCCATCTTTAAAAACAGTGATCGCATCGCTGAGGGCAAAGATCTCTTCCATACGGTGCGACACGTACAGAATGATGCGCCCTTCTTTGCGCAGCTCGCGGATCACGCGGAACAGGTTTTCTATCTCACGCGCCGACAGCGAGCTGGTCGGCTCATCGAAGGCAATAACCTTGGCATTGCGCGCCAGCGCTTTGGCGATTTCAACCATCTGCCACTGGCCGATGGAGAGATACTTGAGCGGGGTCTGCGGGTCAATATCCAGCCCGAGGTGCTTGAGCTGTAGCCCAGCTTCATAGTTGAGCAGCGAACGGTTAACGAAACCGCTTTTGTGCGGGAGTTGCCCGAGGTAGATGTTTTCCGCGACGGTCATCTCGGGAACGAGGTGCAGTTCCTGATAGATGATGGCGACACCGGCGTTCAGCGCGGCGGTGGTGTCAGCAAAGGCAACCTCTTTGCCCTGTAAGGCAAGCGTGCCGGTCGTGGGGGCGTAATTGCCGCTGAGAATTTTCAACAGCGTGGATTTTCCGGCGCCGTTCTCCCCCATCAGGGCATGGACCTGGCCCGCATAGCAGTCAAAGCTGATATCGGTCAGCGCATTGACGCCGGGGAAGGTTTTGCCGATGCCGCGAAAAGAGAGATACGGTTCTGACTGGTGCATAACGTCTCCGAGGATCGAGTAGTGAACGTCTGGCCCCCCAGTCTGCGGGGGGCACAATCACAGTAAATTACTTACCGCCCAGTCCTTTTTTCTCAAGCTCTGCTTTGAAGTTGTCGCGGGTGATCAGCACCACGTCGGTCACTTCGGTAAATTTCGCGGGCTCAGCCCCTTTGGTCACCCAGTTGTAGAGCATTTCGCTGGATTTGTAGCCGTGAACGTCCGGGCTCGGCAGCAGGGAGCCGTAGAAGCCGGTGCCCTGCGCTTTTGACAGTTCGCTCACCGCATCAACGCCGTTGATACCGATACCGATAACGTCAGCCGCTTTGAAGCCCTGCCCTTCGGTGGCGCGCACGCCGCCCAGCACGGTGTTATCGTTCATCCCGACCACCAGCCAGTGTTTCACTTCGGAATGCTGAACCAGCATTGAGTTCGCCGCATCAAAGGCGCCCGGGATATCGTTAGATTTGGTTGGCACTTTGTAGATCTGTTTTTCCGGGAAGCCCGCTGCTTTCAGAGCCTCCATCGAACCGCTGGTGCGTCGACGCGCGGTATCCAGTTCATCGGCGGTAATCGCCATCACGGCGGTGTCTTTCACATCCCAGCCGCGTTTTTGCATCTCTTTGTACAGCTCTTGTCCCTGACGTTCGCCGATTTTGGTCGCCGCCATCATCACCAGCGGTACGGTATCCATCGGTACGCCTTTGGCATTGACGAACTGGTCATCCACGGCAATCACTTTCATGTCGTAGCCGCGGGCTTTGGCGACAATCGCCGCGCCCAGTTTTGGATCCGGAGTACAGATGACAAACCCTTTCGCGCCGCTGGCTGCCAGGCTATCGATAGCATTCAGCGTTTTTTCACCGTCAGGCACGGCGATTTTGATCACTTCAAAGCCTAAATCTTTCCCGGCTTTATCGGCGAATTTCCACTCGGTCTGGAACCAGGGTTCTTCCGGCTGCTTCACCAGAAAACCGAGCTTTAAGTTTTCCGCCATAGCGGATTGTGACATAACGGCAGCCAGACCAATGGCCGCCAGCGCTTTAGTAAATTTGTGCATGGTAAACTCCAGCTTCAGCGTTCTTTTATGTAGGGAAAAAACTTCTCAATATTTTTTTATCGGACTTAAAACAAGGCATTAGCGCCAGGTGCGTTTAAAGCGCATTTGCTTGAGATAGTTTTAGCGGGAAATTAATCATCCATAAGAGAGCGCCATCACAGCGCAGAATTACAGTAATTGCGTACATACATTCAGCGGGAAATGACATAAAAAAGCACAGATTTGTCAGACAAATAGAAAGGGGTAAAGCAGATTAGTCCATAAGACCAGCTAAGGAATCCTTGTCATCCGGGCGCCTTGACGCCCGGACTTCAGCTACCAGGGGTAGTAGATGTGTTCGGCGTGATCCCGCACGGGGGCTTCATCACCCAGCAGGCGGGCAGAAATCGTCAGGGCAAAGTCAAACGCATGGCCCAGGCCTTTACCGCTGATCAGATTGCCATCTTCCACCACCGGCGCATCAACGTACTCACCATCCTGTACGTCCTGCCAGAGATCGCCTGAACAGACGTAGCGGCGGCCTTTCAACAGGTCGTTTCCGCCCAGTACGCGGGCTGCGGCAGAGCAGATGGGGCAGATATACTTGCCCGCTTCGTCATGGGCCGCAACAAAGCGCAGCACCTCGGCATTGGCCGCCAGGTTCACGCTGCCCTGCGGGCCGCCCGGCAGGACGACGGCATCGTAGTCGCTGTCGATTTTCTCGCTCAGGGTGCTGTCGGCAACCATCGGGATATTGTGGTAACTCACCACTGCCCGCGACTCAGCGCAGGCCAGGGTCTCAACGTCAATGTTCAAACGGCGCAGGATATCAATCGTGACGATTGCTTCCGCCTCTTCGAACCCGGGTGCCAGCAGCACCGCAACTTTTGCCATAATAAACTCCATGATATAAAAAGATAAAACAACGTTTCATTTTCACAGAGTCGGTCAGGCTAAACTTCCTGCTGGATCACAGAACGGCAGATTGCCCGCAAAAATGATCGTGCGCAAATTCTGGAAGTTGTAAAGATATATTAATAGTGCATATCACTAAGAATCTCCTTGGGTGAAATAAATTCATAATCGCACGCAGACTTATTTTCTGAATTAAACAACAAATGTTCAGCAACGTTAATGTCACTATCCAGGAGTGAATATAAATAATCTTATTAAACAATTGGTTATATTTTTACCACCTGTTCGGTAAATTATGACACCTGCACTATTGCCCTTATCTAAATATGTTCGATGAATAGTAAGAATATATTTATAAGCATTCTCTTATGAAAAATGGGCTGTTATTATTATTTTAATAATCACCCGAAATGAATAACCGATCACATACAGCGCTGACCGAATGAATCTATTATGGCGATAATTCCCCCAAATATGTTTCTCGGAAATAAGGAAGTTGCTATGGCTGTCTCCGGTATAATGAACAAACTGAACACGCAAATGAATCTTGAGTTTAATGCGTCCAATCTCTGCCTGCACCTGAGTGAGTGGTGCTCAGAAAACAGACTCAATGGCACCGCCACCTTCCTGCGTACCCAGGCCCAGAGCAACGTCACCCAGATGATGCGCGTGTTCGAATTTATGAAAGCGTCCGGTGCCACCCCGGTGCTTAAAGCAACAAGTATGTCCAATGAAGCATACTCTTCGCTGGAAGAGCTATTTCAACGGATGCTGGAAGAGTATGAGCAGCGTCATTCCACCCTGATTCAGCTGGCGGATAACGCCCGGGAAATGGACGACCTGCCAACCTTCGATTTTCTGCATGATATTGAAAAGGAACAGGAGCAGGATGGCTTACTGTTAAAAACGCTGATGGATGAGGTGTGCCTCGCGCGCCGCGCCGGAATGTGTCAGGAGCAGACGGATCGTCATCTTCTGAATGTGGTGAATTGCCAGCATCACTGATCGCCTGCCTGCGCATTATTACCCGCCAGCAACGGGTGATAATGTGTTGCTATAAAGTTACCAACTCATTGCTTTTGTTAACCTTTAACAAATCCGATCTGGCTCCCACCCTATACCCTTACAACGTGTAATGATTTGGCAGAATTCTGCCATCGTTGACAAGGGAGTCTCATGATCACTGTTGAATTTATTGTCATTATCCTCTGCCTGCTAATCGGAACCCGGTTCGGCGGTATGGGGCTGGGCCTGATAAGCGGTATTGGCCTGTTTATTCTGAGCTTTGTTTTTGGCCTCCAGCCCGGTAAGCCCCCGGTTGATGTGATGCTGACGATCCTCGCGGTGATTGGCTGCGCGGCCACACTGCAAACCGCGGGCGGTCTGAACGTGATGATGCAGTTTGCCGAGCGACTGCTCAGACGGCATCCGCAGCACATCACCCTGCTCGCCCCCTTCACCACCTGGACGTTGACCTTTCTGTGCGGCACCGGGCACGTGGTCTATACCATGTTCCCGATCATTGCCGACATCGCGCTGAAAAAAGGCATCCGCCCGGAGCGCCCGATGGCGGTGGCGTCCATCGCCTCACAGATGGCAATCACCGCGTCGCCGGTGTCGGTGGCCGTGGTATCGCTGGTGTCGATCCTCGCCGCCCGGCACGGAGTGGGTCACGCATTTGGCATTCTTGAGATCCTGGCGGTCTCGGTGCCTGCCTCGCTCACCGGGGTGGCGATTGCGGCACTCTGGAGCCTACGTCGCGGGAAAGAACTGGCCGATGACGAGGAGTTTCAGGCCCGGTTACAGGATCCTGAGCAGCGTAAATTCATCTACGGCAGCACCGATACCTTGATGGACCAGCGCTTTCCGAAACAGGCTTACTGGTCGACGTGGATCTTCTTCGCCGGTATTGCGGTGGTGGTGCTGTTAGGCGCCCTGCCCGATCTGCGCCCGGCGTTCGAGGTGAAAGGCAAAATGACCGCGCTGTCGATGAATCTGGTGATCCAGATGATGATGCTGATTGCCGGAGCCGTGATGCTAATGGTCTGTAAAGTCAATGCTGCGGCGATTTCGAACGGGGCGGTGTTTAAGGCCGGGATGGTAGCGATTTTCTCGGTGTTTGGCGTGGCGTGGATGAGCGATACCTTTTTCCAGGCGCATCTGGACGAGCTGAAGATGGCCCTTGAGGGCGTGGTGAAAAGCCACCCCTGGACCTATGCCATTGTGCTGTTTCTGGTATCGAAGCTGGTAAACAGCCAGGCCGCCGCGCTGACGGCGGTAGCGCCGATGGGGCTGATGCTGGGGATTGAACCGAAAATGCTGATTGCCTTTTTCCCGGCGTCATACGGGTACTTTGTCCTGCCGACTTACCCCAGCGATCTGGCCTGCATTGGCTTTGACCGTTCTGGAACCACGCGCATCGGCAAATTCATCATCAACCACAGCTTTATTCTACCGGGGCTGATCGGCGTCAGCTGCGCCTGCGCCATGAGCTATCTGCTGGTCGAAACCTTTATGTAACCTTTATCCGGGCGGCCGTCGGCCGCCCGTTCACATATTTTTCACAAACCCATTTTCAAATTCGAAACATCGGTTTATTTTAGTGAGATTCGCCCTGTGGGGTGAACTTAAGCTCGATCAGCGCAATGGCTTTCTGCACTGCACGCAGCGTGACCGGGTCTGCCGAGGCAGGATTGCTGGCGAAATCGATGCTTTTCAACTGGCTGGACATCTTCTCACGCACTTCGGCTGGCGCGATAATTTCGATCACATCAAGGATTTGTTTGATAACCAACTGGCAGGCAACAACGTCAGAGACCAGTTCCTGATCGGCACTCAGGTTTTGAGACATAGGCTTCTCCTGTATTAAAGGCCGCCATAGTAGCAAAACGCTCGCCCCGATGCCGTTTGCAGGCATAAAAAAACCTGCCGCAGCAGGTTTTTTTATCAGAACATCGCGCCAGGCGGTACGTCCTTGAAGGTTTTGCAGTAGCTTTCAAACATGCTTTTCAGGATTTTGCGCAATTTCATCGGTTTACTCCAGATTATGTGTTATGCAGGTGTTTTCTTTTGATGCGCACATAATATGATCTCCATCACAAATTTCAATCATTTTGTGATATTCATCACGCAGGTTTATTTATAATAAAACCCTGTTCCGATTAAAAAATATTATAAATCAGATAATTAAATACAGTCGTATTCCAGTAAAAATTTCAAATCTTTTTTAAGTGGCAGAGGAAAAATGACAGACAACATCTCCGGAAAAGCGTCCAGCGGGATGTCCCCCGCCGCGCTGCTGGTGGCAGGTGCGTTCTTTATGGAGTTTCTCGACGGCACCGTGATTGCCACGGCGCTGCCCGATATGGCGAGAAGCTTTGGCGTGCAGGCCGTCGATCTGAACATCGGTATCAGTGCGTATCTTATCACCCTGGCGGTGCTGATCCCCGCCAGCGGCTGGATCGCCGATCGCTTTGGCGCGCGCAAAGTCTTCACCCTTGCGCTGGCGATCTTTACCCTCGCCTCAGTGCTGTGCGGCCTGGCAAACACTGTCGATCAGTTTGTCGCCATGCGCGTGCTGCAGGGCATGGGGGGGGCGTTAATGGTGCCGGTCGGTCGACTGGCGGTGCTACGCACCACGCCAAAACATCAGCTAATCACCGCCATTGCTACCCTCACCTGGCCTGCGCTGGTGGCGCCCATCATCGGCCCGCCTCTGGGCGGCTTTATTACCAGCTACGCCGACTGGCGCTGGATCTTCTTTATTAACGTCCCGCTGGGGCTGATTGCCATCGTACTGGCGCTGCGCATTATTCCCGACATCTATGAAGAGACGCGCCGTCCCTTCGATATACCGGGCTTTATCGCCACCTCGGTGGCAATGGTGAGCCTGGTCTACGCCATGGAGTCGATGGGATCTCAGCACGTTAACACCGCCCTGACCCTGGCGCTGCTGGTACTCGGGGGCGTGACCCTGACCTATGCGCTGCGCCATTTCCGCCGCGCGCCGTGGCCGATGATCCGTCTGGATGCTTTGCAGGTGCCAACGTTTCGCGTGACCATGTACGGCGGCTCGCTGTTCCGGGCCTCGATCAGCGCCGTGCCTTTCCTGCTGCCGCTTATGTTTCAGGTGGGATTCGGGATGGACGCGTTTCATTCCGGGCTGCTGGTGCTGGCGGTTTTTGTCGGCAACCTGACCATTAAGCCCGCCACCACGCCGCTGATCCGCACCCTGGGCTTTAAAAAATTGCTGCTGATTAACGGCGCGTTGAACGTGCTGGCGCTGCTGGCCTGCGCCCTGTTAACCCCGCAAACCCCGGTGTGGGTCATTATGCTGGTACTGTATCTCGGCGGGGTGTTCCGCTCGATTCAGTTTACCGCCATCAGCACCCTCGCCTTTTCCGATGTGCCTTCCCCGCAGATGAGCTACGCGAACACCCTGTTCTCGACGGCGACGCAGCTGGCAGTGGGGTTGGGGATCACCCTGGGCGCCATCGGGATCCGCATTGGCGAGCTGTTCAGCGAGATGCTGGGGATGGCGACGCTGCCGGGGATCAGCTTCCGCCTGGCATTCGTGGCGATTGCGCTGGTCTGTCTGCTGGGGATGTTTGATACCCTGCGGCTGGTGAAAGATGCGGGCAGTGCGGTGTCGAAAAAGCAGGCATAAAAAAAGCCAGCAGATGCTGGCTTTGATCTGGTGTTGGCAATTTAGCCGGTAATACCGCGAACAAAGGCTTCGATCTCTTTATCCTGGCAGTTCTCATAGAAGCACTGCTGGAAGCGCTGACCGGAAACCGCAGTTTTAATCAGCTCTGGATCGATAGCGCGCAAGGTGTCGAGATAGTTCTCTTTCACCACCGCAGCTTTAACCTGATTCAGGATGCCCGCGTTGCGAACCTGTGGCTCTTTACGCTCTGGCGGGTAGCCTTCGCCTTTACGGCCAGTGAAGGCTTTTTCAAAGATAAAGCGCACGTTCAGCTCTGCGCCCCAGCCGAAGCCTTTGGCGAATGGCAGTGAGAGCGCGTTACCGTTGTTGATTTGGGCAAACAGGAAGGCATCAGCAGGATCGATGCAGTAGCCGCACACCACACCCGGATGGATGTTCAGGGACATCAGCGCGCCCTGACCGGTGCCGCAGCCGGTGACCACGAAATCGACCGCTTTTGAGTTCAGCAAAATGCTCGCCATGATCCCCAGGTGAATGTAGGTCAGGTGATGGTCGTTTTCATCGCTCATGCCTACGTTGTAAACCGGGAAGCCTTTGTCATCGGCAACGGCTTTTAACTCATTGAGGATGGTGGCGTTTTTGTTCGCCTGACTGTTTTCCATCATCAGTGCAATTTTCATTCTTCGTCTCCTGAATACGATGCGGACGTCCCGCTGTGAATAGCTAACCCGACCAACCTTACTACTAAGCAAACGCACTTTCAAATTAAGTGAAAAATAGTTTTAAAAAATTAAGAGGCGCTCACAATTTTGGGATCGGAAGAGGGTTTTACATCGATTTATGGGCAGATTGCGCGGCTAATCCAGCCATTGCAGGATTGTTATGGCGGTAGTATAGGTTATTTCAACTCCATCCAGAGCGTTCTATGAAGAGATTATGTACGGTTGGCCTGGTCCTGCTGCTGGCGGGTTGCGGCATCACTCGCAAAGCAGAAGTCAGCAGCGTCGATGTAACGTCGGGTATCGTCCGGCTTGATTATGGTCAGCCCATCTTTCAGACTTCACACGATGACGCCTATATCACGAGTGCCACCGCGACCCGCGAATGTCAGGCAATGGGGTACAGCACCGCCACGGCTTATGGTCAGCCGGTGGAAACCTGCAGCGTCATCAGCGGTTCCCTGTGTCTGAATTCCACCCTCACCGTCCAGTATCAATGTCATGGCTATGCCCCGCGCCCTGCCGTCACGACCTCGGCTTATTATTAAGCGTATTGCCAGCGAGACTGCTGGCAATAATAACGTTAAACACGAAACAGAATAATTCTCATTAATAATATTTAATTCAGCGCAATGCGTGTTATTCCCATTACTGTTATCATCATTTAAATAATTACGTTACCTTTTGCAAATAATTAAATAACAAATTATAGTGGCGTTCACGTTGACCTGTTAATAATAAAACGGAGCTACACCATGCTTAAACCCGAAATGATCGACAAGCTGAACGAGCAAATGAATCTGGAGCTTTACTCCTCCCTGCTGTATCAGCAGATGAGTGCCTGGTGTAGCTATCACAGCTTTGAAGGTGCGGCGGCATTTTTACGCCGTCACGCGCAGGAAGAGATGACCCACATGCAGCGTCTCTTTGATTATCTTACCGATACCGGCAGCCTGCCGCGCATTAACCCGGTGGCCTCCCCGGTGGCGGAATACGCCTCTCTCGACGAACTGTTCCGCGCCACGTACGAACATGAGCAGCTGATCACCCAGCAGATTAATGCCCTGACCCATGCCGCAATGACCAGCCAGGATTATCCAACCTTTAATTTCCTGCAGTGGTATGTGGCAGAGCAGCATGAAGAAGAGAAGCTGTTTAAATCGGTTCTCGATAAACTGTCGCTGGCAGGTAAATCGGGTGAAGGTCTGTACTTTATTGATAAAGAGCTGTCGACGCTCGACGCCCAGAAATAATGACTATGCGGCGTCGTAATGACGCCGCATTATTATTAATGGCGGCAGATTTTACTTTCGTGAGTTGAAAACCCCTCTTCCAGCGGAATAAATTTACCGCGCGCCGCCAGAAACGTCACCAGCTCCGCCGCCGTCAGGTCAGATGCCGAACAGGTGTGAAACCGCGCCGCTTCCCCGTAGCGTGCGGTAATTGCCGCAACCAACCGCTGTTCCGTATACTGCTCGCCAGAATCAATCATCATTGTCAGCACGTCGTGCCCATGAACAGATGCCATAACCCCTCCACAAAGAAAGGTGCAGCGTAAACGCTTCTTGCCCTGCCTGCCTTGCGCTGGCTCAGGTTTACATGCAGCCCGCACAGCTGGTACAGCGCCAGTCCTCGCGGTTTACCGCATGGTAAAACTGGCGATAGTAGTCCGTTTCCAGCGGAATACCATGGTCAAAAAAGAGATCGGTCAGCCATTCCACGTTCTCAATAATCCACTCATCCTCCGGCAACCCTTGGGCGAAAGTTTCATCCTCGGGATCGATAATGGAGTAGATGGCCCAGGTGCCCATATCCTTCTCCTGCCGGGATTCGGGCAGATTCAGCAGCTGTCCCTGCCAGTGGAGGATCCAGTGCCCGTGACACAATAAATTGCCTGACCGGCTCCATTTCGCGCTGAAGGGGTTGCTCTCGGGCATCGTGGCCTCACTTTTTTTGATTATTTATTAGAATTGTTTACGTTACGCCGGATTATCAAACGAAAACATTCTCCTTATGAACCAGGCACCTACCCACAATTTGCCGGGCATACGCCCAGCGGCGGACTTAACACATATATTGTAAAGTTCTGGTTACACCCTTTGTAACGCCGGTTTGACGAATCTGCGCTTTTCCCTTACGCTGCGCCGCAGATTTTGTCGCGATGACGTGTGGTTGTAGAGGAAAGCGTGAAAAACAGAACTCTGGGTAGTATTTTTATCGTCGCCGGGACGACGATTGGTGCAGGGATGCTGGCGATGCCGCTGGCGGCAGCAGGCGTGGGGTTTGGCGTCACGCTGGTGTTATTGGGGACATTATGGGCGCTGATGTGTTACACCGCCCTGCTGCTGCTCGAGGTTTATCAGCATGTTCCCGCCGATACCGGGCTCGGGTCGCTGGCCGGGCGTTATTTGGGCCGTTTTGGTCAATGGATAACCGGCTTTAGCATGATGTTCCTGATGTACGCCCTGACTGCGGCCTACATCAGCGGTGCGGGGGAGCTGATCGCCTCCAGCGTCAACGACTGGTTTAATGCCGATATTTCCCCGTCGACCGGGGTGATCTTCTTTACCCTCATTGGCGGCGGCGTGGTCTGCGTGGGGACGTCGCTGGTCGATCTGTTCAACCGCTTCCTGTTCTCGGCAAAAATCGTGTTCCTGGTAGTGATGCTGGCTCTGCTGGCGCCGCATATCCATAAGGTCAACCTGCTGACGCTGCCGCTGGAAAAAGGGCTGGCGCTGTCGGCGATCCCGGTAATTTTCACCTCGTTTGGCTTCCACGGCAGCGTGCCGAGCATTGTCAGCTATATGAACGGCAACGTGCGCAAGCTGCGCTGGATCTTTATTACCGGCAGCGCCATCCCACTGGTGGCCTATATCTTCTGGCAACTGGTGACGCTGGGCAGCATCGACTCGTCCACCTTTATGGGGATGCTGGCCAGCCATTCCGGGCTCAACGGGTTACTGCAGGCGCTGCGTGAAGTGGTTGCATCACCGCACGTGGAGCTGGCGGTGCATCTGTTTGCCGATCTGGCGCTGGCGACCTCGTTCCTCGGGGTTGCGCTGGGCCTGTTTGATTATCTTGCTGACCTGTTCCAGCGCCGCCGTACCCTCGGCGGGCGTCTGCAGACCGGGGCGATCACTTTCCTGCCGCCGCTGGCGTTTGCCCTGTTCTATCCGCGTGGGTTTGTGATGGCGCTGGGCTATGCCGGTGTTGCGCTGGCGGTGCTGGCCCTGCTGCTGCCGTCGCTGCTGGTGTGGCAAAGTCGTAAGCATCATCCCCAGGGCGAGTACCGCGTACCGGGTGGGAAACCGGCCCTGTGTCTGGTGTTTGCCTGCGGGATTATGATTATCCTGGTGCAGTTTGGCATTGCGGCGGGGATACTGCCGGAAGTGGGGTAAAAAGAAGGCTCATTTCGATGAGTAATGCTCGTCAGTTAAGCAAGCTCACGCTTATTTATTCGTTATTTTGCTGACTACCAAGCCCTTTGAGGAAAAAGTGGAACCGTTCCGTTCACTCTTAATCCTCTGCTTCCTGTCTGACGTGCTGTGGTGAACGTGTAAAGGGGGCCGCCGCCCCCTTTACAATCCCGGCTTCCGGCACAGAAAATCGCCGCTGCGCGGTCCCTTCGGCTTCGGGTCGGGCGTGATCCTACATCCATGTAGGTCACGCCCTCTCGGCGCATCCCTGCGCCTCGCCCCGGCCTGCGGTCAACGCCTCAGCGATTTTCAGCCGGACTTACGCTCCCTCCACCGTCTCAGCGGTCTGAATGGGGCACGGGTGTTGAGTCCCCGCTGAAATCGGCGAACCGGAGACCGGATGACAAGGGCTGGACGCCAGGGATGGCGGACAGAGGCGACGCGAGACAGGATGTCGAGTTGAGCCGACCGCAGGCAGGAGGTCGTGAGGTGAGCGTAGTGCGAAGCACCGATTTCGTCGCGGGGCCGCGGGGATTGG
>NZ_JBOGBT010000076.1:0-7515 GCF_051656365.1 Silvania sp.
ACCCGACGGGGGCGGTGGAGGTGGTTTATCCCGGCGTTCATGCTGATATTGGCGGCGACTGCAAGCCCACGGAGCTGGGCAAGGTTCAGACGGATTCCCGTCAGCTGCTGTCGCAGATTGCCCTGCACGATATGTATGCCGCCGCTTTCGATGCCGGTGCGCCGCTGAGCGTGCCGCAAGACGTCCTGCCCGACGTTGTCAAAGAAAAAACCTATCGGATAATGAATATTGACGTTTTAACAGAATTCAAAATTTCACCGGAAGTCATCACCCACTTTAACGCCTGGCAGGCCATAACTGCACAGAAAGAGGCATCAAAGTCGGCAGAGGGCACCATAAACGAAGCAGAAATCGCGGCCATTGCGGTAGCGCAGGGCAAGGATCCGGATCAGGCGGTCCAGCAGACCCGGGCAGCAGCGGCGAAAAAGGCCGAAGCCGCGCGCAAAAAAAGTGCTGAGGCCGGAAACGCCAATAAACTGCCCGCCGCGGTCTACGTCCCGCTGAAAGCCAAAGCGCTGGAGGTGATTCTGGCGGATCACCTGAGCTGGATCACGGCCTGGCGCACCGAGCGTTTTGCCAGCCCGGACCTTGCGGCCAGGCATTACACCATTCAGCCCTTTTACCAGCAGGCCCGCAACGACGATGCTGAACTGCAGGCGGACACACAGCCAGCGCAACAGGGCAGCAGCCCGCGTGATGTGCCGCTTATCGATCGGGACCGGCTGGATCGGGCGGCAGGGCAGTATGACTTTAGCCACACCGGGATTATGGCGCTGTTGGCCCTGATATCGCTGGACGTTATCCCCGGCACCGCAACCGACCAGCTGGGAGGTAAGCTGATTGCCGCGCAGGATGCCGAGTTTTTACAGATCAAGAAAAACGGTGACGCCCGACGACCCGCGTTAATGACATCGCCGCAGATGATGGACTTTTTTGATAATTACGTGCATGACACCGTGGCGAAATATAATCACGACCCGCTGCACTCCTCGCTGACGCACGGTTATTTTTCCCGGCGTACGGTGTATGACACGGATGACGATAACTGGGATTCGGTCAAGCAATTTGGCCAGCGGATAAACGCCGTCGTCGATATTAATGTCGGGGATATTGTTACTCAGGTGCAAACTGATCTAGCCGAACCTAAAACGGTGTCGGGTATCCTGGGAAAAATATACCGTGATATTAAGAGTGGGGCATTTAAAGCTCTGCTATCGTAATTTTCGCGGCGTAAACAACTCGCTATATTTTATTCATTTAAATAACACGCTGTTATTCAGTGTGATTGTCATCGCGCTTAGTATAGGGAAGACGTAAAGCTTATGTTCAAGGAAAAAAAAGCCAAGGATATTTCAGTGGCGGCCACCGCCATGCTGTGTGTCGCTGTCGTAACGCTGATAATCGTAAGCGGAGGGCTGGGATGGTGGCTCTTCAAAGCGAACCGGGTCCTGCAATGGATGGTGATCCGCGAGATAGCCCTGGTCTGTTTTATTCTCTGGGGACTGTTGCTCAGCATGCTGATGCTGGGATTTATTGTTTTCCGTCTGTTAATCAAAGATAAAGTGGAGGGACAAAAACAGCTAACGCCGTCGTTATGCGCCAGGAAAAAACAGCGTTCCGCGCTGTTTAAGCCGCTGAAAGATCACCTCCACCGCCGCTACGGACTGTTCTGGCGCAATAAGGTCCGCCTGCTGCTGGTCACCGGCGAGCCGGCACAGATTGCCGCCATCGCGCCGGGCCTTGCCGCCAAACAGTGGCTGGAAGGCAATCGCACGGTGCTGATTCACGGCGGCAGCCTGGCAACATCCATGGATGAAGACCGCCTGAGCGCCCTGCGTAAACTGCGTCGCCATCGTCCGCTGGACGGCATTGTGCTGGCGCTGGATGAGGCGCAGGCCAACCCCAACCAGCTTGATATCAACCTGCGCACGCTGGAACAGGTGGGTGAGGCGCTGCATTACCAGCCGCCGGTGTATCTGTGGCAGGTACGCAACAGTCTGTGGTCGCAGGCCGAGCGGATCACCCAAACCGTGGGGGCGCTGTTTCCGGCGCGAGCCGTTCCGGAGGATGTTGGCCAGCAGCTAAGCGCCATGCTGCCGCAGCTTACTGCCCAGGGGATGCAGCAGATAGGTGAGCATCTGCAGCATGATTATCTGCTCCGCTGTGCCCAGTGGCTGAGAACGAGGGGAATTGCCCACTGGCAGGCGCTGTTAACGCCCTGGATGTCTGCGCATCGGCGGGTTCCGCTCCGGGGACTGATGTTCAGCCCGCCTTTAGCGGCGGCTGAGGAGAAGACCTCCGGTGTACACGAGCACCGCTGGGCGGTCCCGGCACCCTGGCAGGGCGTCATAGATGATTGCGCCAAAGCCCGTGGCGTGCGGGTCGGTCTGCCGTGGGAGCATACGCTGAAAGTCTCGCTGCTGACGCTGCTTGCCCTGTGGGGGCTCGGCAGCGTGGTGGCGTTTGCCGTCAACCGGCAACACATCATGGCGGCCGCGGACCGCGCGCAGCAGCTGGTGAGCACAGCAACGTTGAACGATCATCAATTGATAGCGCTGCAGGCGCTGCGTAACGATATCGGACGTCTACAACACCAGCAGGAGCACGGCGCGCCCTGGTATCAACGTTTTGGTCTGAATCACAACGCCGCGCTGCTGGCGGCGTTGATGCCGTGGTACGGACAGGTTAATAACCGATTGATTCGCGATCCGGCTGCGCTTGGCCTGATGCAAAAGCTAACCACACTGATTAACCTGCCACCGCGCAGTCCGCAGCGCACAGCGCTGGCTAAGCCCGGTTACGATCGGCTGAAAGCGTATCTGATGATGGCGCATCCGGATAAGGCCGACGCGACGTTCTTTGCCCGAACCATGAAAACGACGGAGCTGCCACCGCCCGGGCTGTCGCCTGCGCTGTGGCAGAGTATCGCCCCGGATTTATGGGCGTTTTACATGCAGAACCTGCCTGCGCAATCAGACTGGAAAATTCAGCCCGATACACGACGGGTGGCGCAGGCCCGGCGGGTGTTACTGGAGCAGATTGGGCAGCGCAATGCCGAGAGCACCCTGTATGAAAATATGCTGACTGACGTGCGCCGCAACTATGCCGACATGACCCTGGAGGACATGACGCCACAGACGGATGCCCGCCGCCTGTTTACCACCGATGACGCGGTGCCGGGCATGTTCACCCGCCAGGCGTGGGAGGGGGGGATTCAGGAGGCAATTGATAAAGCCGTGGCGTCTCGTCGGGATGAAATCGACTGGGTCCTGAGCGATAACCGCAAAACGGTCACCAATGATATCTCGCCGGAAACCCTCAGGCAGCGCCTGACAAACCGCTACTTTACCGATTTTGCCGGGAGCTGGCTGAGCTTCCTCAACGGCATCCGCCTTAACCCGGCATACACCATTTCTGATGTTATCGACCAGCTTACCCTGACCGGCGATGTGCGCCAGTCACCGCTGATTGCGCTGATGAACACCCTGGCATACCAGGGGCAGACCGGGCAGCGGGGCGAGGCGATTTCTGATTCGCTTGTCAAATCCGCCAAAAAGTTGATCGCTAAAGGCAACCTTCCGGCGATTGATCAGCAGGCGGCGGGCCCAACCGGACCACTGGAAAGCACCTTCGGCCCGCTACTCACGCTGATGGGTAAAAACAGCGCCCAGAACCTGATGACCGCAGACAGCACCCTCAGCCTGCAGACCTGGCTCACCCGGGTCACCCGCGTGCGGCTCAAACTCCAGCAGGTGGCTAACGCTCCCGATCCGCAGGTGACGATGCAGCAGCTGGCCCAGACGGTTTTCCAGGGGAAAAGTGTGGACCTCACCGACACGCAGGCCTACGGCAACCTGGTGGCGGCCAGTCTCGGTGAAGAGTGGACTCGCTTCGGGGAGACGATGTTCGCCCAGCCGTTGACCCAGGCATGGGAAACGGTCCTGCAGCCGTCGGCTGCCAGCCTGAACGACCAATGGCAGCGTTCGATTGTCGCCAACTGGCACTCGGCCTTTGACGGTCGTTACCCGTTCGCTGCCGGTAAAAATGATGTTTCCCTGCCCATGCTGGCGGAGTTTGTGCGCAAGGACATCGGGCGGATCGACCGCTTTCTGACCACGCAGCTGGGCGGCGTCCTGCATAAGGAAGGCAGCCGCTGGGTGGCAGATGAAACCCACAGCCAGGGACTGACATTCAGCCCGGCATTCCTCGACGCGGTAAACCAGCTGAGTCAGCTGTCAGACATTCTGTTTACCGACGGCAACCAGGGGATGGGGTTTGAGATGCAGGGGGTGGCGATGCCGGAGATTGTCGAAACGCAGCTGACGCTCGACGGTCAGAAGCTGCACTACTTCAACCAGCTGGCCGACTGGCAAAGTTTCCGCTGGCCGGGCGTTATCAATAAGCCCGGTGTGATGCTCACCTGGACCTCCACCGCTGCCGGAGCACGACTGCTGGCTAATCACAGCGGTGCCTGGGGCGCGATCCGCCTGCTCGAACAGGCAAAGCGGGAGAAAGTGAGCAATGGTCTGTTCCGCTTAACGCTGACGGCACCCGATAGCCGTCAGCTTCAGTGGCTATTGCGCACCGAACTGGGGGATGGCCCGCTGGCGCTGCTGAAACTGCGTAATTTCACGTTGCCAAAGGCGATATTCGACGTTAATGCAGTCGTTTATGCAGACGCCTTCCCACCAGCAGCGCCGCACACAGCATCAACGCAATAAACGCCCCCACGCCATCCCAGCCGTAGCGATGCCAGAATACCCCGCCGAGGGTACCGGCGATGCTGGAACCCAGATAGTAACTGAACAGATACAGCGACGAGGCCTGGCCTTTGGCGCGTCGCGCGCGCGGGCCAATCCAGCTGCTGGCGACCGAATGGGCGGCGAAAAAGCCCGCCGAGAAGAGCAGCATCCCGGCAAAAATAACCCAAATATTCGCCAGCAGCGTCATCAGCACGCCCGCCAGCATAATGCCCGTCGAGGCCAGCATTACCGGGCCACGTCCATATCGGGTGGTCATTGCCCCGGCTTTTGGTGAGCTCCAGGTTCCGGTCAGGTAAGCAACAGACAGCAGGCCGACCAGCGCCTGGCTCAGATGCCAGGGTGAAAGCATCAAGCGGTAGCCAATGTAGTTAAACAGGGTGACAAAAGAGCCCATCAGCAGGAAACCGGTAAGGAACAGCAGCGGCAGGCCTTTATCGCGCCAGTGCAGGCGAAAGTTAATTAGCAGGGTTTTTGGCCGCAGGGCCGTCGGGCGAAAATGGCGTGACGCCGGCAGAATTTTCCAGAACATCAGTGCGGCAGCCAGCGCAAAACAGCCAATCACGGCCAGCGCTACCCGCCAGCTAAAGAAGTCAGTAAACACCCCGCTCAACAGCCGTCCGCTCATCCCGCCAATCGAATTGCCGCTGATATACAACCCCATTGAAAACGCCACAAAGCTGGGATGGATCTCCTCGCTGAGGTAGGTCATGCCGACCGCCGCCACGCCGCTCAGGGAGAGCCCAATCAGCGCGCGCATCACCAGGATCCCGTGCCAGCTGGTCATCATCGTCGTCAGTAATGTACAGACCGAGGCCAACAGCAGGGCGGTGACCATCACCTGCTTGCGCCCGATAGCATCGGAGAGCGGGCCGGTAAACAGCAGCCCGACGGCCAGCATCCCGGTAGAAACAGAGAGGGAAATACTGCTGCTGGCAGGGGTGACGCCAAACTCCCGGGAGAGCACCGGCAGGATCGGCTGCACGCAGTAGAGCAGGGCGAAGGTGGCCAGTCCGGCGGAAAACAGCGCCAGCGTGACGCGCATAAACTGTGGGGTGCCGCGCGTGATGAGCTGAATCGGCTGCGGTGTGTTTGCCAGGGTTTCGATCTCGCCGGTCGCGGCGAGATCTGCGGACAGTGTACGACTCACGTAAATTCCTTACTTCAACATCCCCGTGATTTCGGGTGACGGGTATGACCACAAGGATCAGGGTAGGAAAATGTAAATATTCTGTCTAATATATTAATAATCTCAAATGATACTTTTAAAATATGAATATCGAACTGCGTCACCTGCGCTACTTTGTCGCCGTCGCTGAGGAGCTGCATTTTGGCCGGGCGGCGGCGCGGCTGAACATCTCCCAGCCGCCGTTGAGCCAGCAAATTCAGGCGCTTGAGCTGCAGGTGGGCGCTCGCCTGCTGGCCCGCACCAACCGCAGCGTGGGGCTGACGGCGGCCGGGAAGCAATTTCTCGCCGACTGCCGTCAGATCCTTGGCCTGGTGGATGAGGCGGGAGCCCGAGCCGCCAGGCTGCATCACGGCGAGACCGGCGAGCTGCGGCTGGGTTTTACCTCCTCTGCGCCTTTTATCAGCGCGGTGTCGGAGACGCTCTCGTCGTTTCGTCGCCTCTACCCGGACGTGCATATCCAGACCCGTGAAATCAATACCCGGGAGCAGATTACGCCGTTAAACGAAGGTTCCCTCGACCTCGGCCTGATGCGCAATACGCCGCTGCCGGACACCCTGGCATGGCAGCGCATTCTGCGGGAACCGCTGCTGGCGATGATCCACCGGGACCATCCCCTGGCGGCCAAGCCGGTCGTTTCGCTGACGGAACTGGCACAGGAGCCGTTCGTCTTTTTCGACCCGCATGTGGGCACCGGTCTGTACGACGATATTCTCGGCCTGATGCGTCGCTACGGACTGGCACCGGTGATTGCCCAGGAAGTGGGGGAGGCGATGACCATTATTGGCCTGGTGGCAGCGGGGCTCGGGGTGTCGATCCTGCCCGCCTCGTTCAGGCGCGTGCAGCTGAGTGAAATGCGCTGGGTGCCGATAGCAGAACCCGATGCCGTTTCCGAAATGTGGCTGGTGTGGCCAAAGCATCACGAACTCAGCGCAGCGGCACAGCGTTTCAAAATGCAGCTGATTAGCGCCTCGCCGGGTGGCTAAACCCGAAAAAATGGGGGCAAAAATGTGCTGCAAATCACAAGCCTAAGTAAAAATTTGACGATGACTGTAGAAGTGCTTCACCATAGCCCACAGTTTATTTCGAAGCGCGAAAATAAGGGAGTAGGTGGTGGTTGCTGATAGTCAGCCTGGGCACATAGATCAGATTAAGCAGACCAATGCGGGCGCGGTATATCGCCTGATTGATCAGCTTGGCCCGGTCTCGCGTATCGATCTTTCCCGTCTTGCACAGCTGGCACCCGCCAGTATCACCAAGATAGTGCGTGAAATGCTCGAAGCCCATCTGGTGCAAGAAACGGAAATTCAGGAGCCGGGCAGTCGTGGCCGTCCGGCTGTAGGGCTGATGGTGGAAACCGAAGCCTGGCACTATCTCTCTTTGCGCATCAGCCGGGGTGAAATTTACCTCGCGCTGCGCGATCTGAGCAGCAAACTGGTGGTGGAAGACCGGCTCGAGCTGGCGCTGCACGCAGAACAGCCGCTGGAAATGCGGATTGTCGCGCTTATCGATCGGTTCTTTATTCATCATCAACACAAGCTGGAGCGTCTGACGGCTATCGCCATCACC
>NZ_JBOGBT010000077.1:0-6119 GCF_051656365.1 Silvania sp.
CATCAACGTGCTGGGACAGTTCTCAACAGCCGTTATCGGGCTGACGCTGGTGCAAAGCGCCTACACTGCCGAAATTATTCGCGGCGGCTTTTTAGGGGTCGATCACGGGCAGTATGAAGCGGCGGCGGCCCTCGGTTTACCGGCCTCGCGACGTACCCTGCGCATTATTCTGCCCCAGGCGCTGCGCACCATTCTGCCTGCCGGGTTTAACGAAATTATCAGCCTCGCCAAAGGCACCTCGATGGTTTACGTGCTGGCGATGCCGGAGCTGTTTTACACCATTCAGATGATCTACAACCGCACCCAGGAAGTGATCCCGCTGCTGATGGTGGGTGCCGTCTGGTATCTGGTGATCACCACCGTACTGTCGGCGATCCAGCATCTGGTTGAACGCGCCCTGGCTCGCAGTGAGCGCCGCTCGGCGGTGAATCAATCCCGCGCGTCAAGCCGGACCCGTTCTGTAACCACCCAAACGACACAGGAGCCTGTCCATGCAAGCCTCTCCTGAAGGACATATTTCGATTACCGGGGTCAGCAAGTTTTTTGGTCGCCATAAGGCGCTGGATGACGTCTCGCTGGAGATCCCGCCGGGTTCCGTTACCGTAATCCTCGGCCCGTCCGGCTCGGGTAAATCGACGCTGCTGCGGACCATTAACCACCTCGAACGCGTGGATGAAGGCTTTATCCAGATTGATGGGGACTATATTGGCTACCGCCGCCAGGGCGACAAGCTGTATGAGCTGAAAGAGAAGGAGATCCTCAAGCAGCGGGTTAACGTCGGCTATGTGTTCCAGAACTTTAATCTGTTCCCGCACCTGACGGTGCTGGAAAACCTGATTGAAGCGCCGATAGCGCACAAGCAACTGAGCCGCAAAGCGGCAGTTGAGCGGGCATATGACCTGCTGGACGTGGTCGGACTGCGGGATAAAGCCGATGCCTGGTCGCGGCATTTGTCCGGCGGCCAGCAGCAGCGGATCGCCATCGCGCGGGCGCTGGCTCTGCGCCCGCGCGTGATGCTGTTTGATGAACCCACCTCGGCGCTGGATCCGGAGCTGGTGGGCGAGGTGCTGGACGTGATCAAAAAGCTGGCCCGCTCCGGCACCACGCTGGTGGTGGTGACCCACGAGATTGGCTTTGCCCGTGAAGTGGCAGACCAGGTGGTGTTTATGGTGGACGGTAAAATCGTGGAACAAGGGAGCAGCGACGAGGTACTGAACCGTCCGTCGCACGCGCGAACGCGGCAGTTCCTGTCGAAAGTGCTGTGAGGAGAGAAGATGAAATATGGCGTTCTGGCGCTGCTGGCGGTTGTCTCAACCAGCCATGCCGCGATTGATTTACAGGCCAACGAACAGCCGCTGCCGGTGACCGTTGACCCACAGGCGGTGGCGAAGATCCCCGCCAGTTACAAATTTGTTGAGCCCGGCACCCTGACGGTGGCGATTTCGGCCCTCAACTCGCCGCCGCTGGCGCTGCTGGCCAGTGATAACCGCACCCGCATTGGCAGCGACCCGGATATCGCCCGTTTGCTGGCGGGCAGCCTCGGCCTGAAGCTCAAGCTGGTGCCCACCGCGTGGGAAGACTGGCCGCTGGGCATTAGCTCCGGGCGCTACGACGTGGCGCTGGTGAACATTGCGGTGACCGAGCAGCGTAAGCAGAAGTTTGATTTTGCCACCTATCGCGTCGATTCGCTGGCCTTCTCGGTGAAATCCACCAGTGAGGTGCAGTCAATTAAAAACGCCGCCGATCTGGCGGGTAAAAAGGTGATTGTCGGCTCCGGCACTAACCAGGAACGTATTCTGCTGGGCTGGAACGAAGAGAACAAAGCCGCCGGACGTGAACCGGCGCTGCCGGTGTACCTCACCGACGACGCCTCCGGCAACCTGTATATCCAGTCCGGCAGGGCGGATGTGTTCTTCGGCCCGCAGTCGGTCTCGGCCTATAAAGAAGCGCTGACCGGCAAAACCCGGGTGGTGGGTTTAGGGCCGAAAAAAGCCTATGTCGCGACCACCACCAAAAAGGGCAATGAGTTAGTGTATGCGTTGCAGACCGCGCTCGACGGTGCCATTAAGCGGGGCGACTACCAGAAAGTGCTGGCTCGCTGGGGTGAGCAGGGCGAAGCGGTGGGGCAATCGGAGGTCAACCCGCCAGGCATCACCTACTGAGGCTGCTCTACACTTAGGGTTTTAACCTTAAGGGGTGACCGCATGATCCTGTATGGCGTACCGGGCTGGGGCTCGGCAATCAGCGAGCTGATGCTGACCCTGGCCGACATTCCGTATCAGTTTATCAACGTTGACGGTTTTGATAAGCCCGGCCCGCAGCGCGACTTGCTGGAAAAACGTAATCCGCTGTGTCAGGTGCCGACTCTGGAGTTGAGCAATGGCGAGATCATGAGCGAAACCGGCGCGATCGCGCTGATGGTGCTGGATCGCTGTCCCGATCTGGCACCCCCCATCGGGTGCGTGGAACGTCAGCAGTTTCAGCGCCTGCTGGTGTGGCTGGTGGCCAACGTCTATCCGACCTTCACTTACGCGGATTACCCGGAGCGCTGGGCGCCGGATGCCCCGGAACAGCTACAGCAAAACTGCATGGCCTGGCGCAAAACGCTCTATCTGTGGCTGGATAACCACCTCAAAGCCAGCCCGTTTGCCTTTGGCGAGCAGCTGACTTTGATCGACTGTTACCTGTGCGTCATGCGCACCTGGGGGCCAGGCCCGGTGTGGTTCGCAGAGAACACGCCGAAGATTGCGGCGATTGCCGATAGCGTGTGTCAGCTCCCGAAACTGCACAAGGTGTTAAAAGGCAACGACATTCTCTGCTAGTCTGGAACGCTAACTCAAAAGGAGCCCTGCACATGCCACACGTAGATATCAAATGTTTCCCGCGCGACCTGAATGACGAGCAAAAAACCGCCCTGGCGGCGGATATCGCCGAGGTGATTATTCGTCACTTCAACAGCAAAGACGCTTCTGTGTCCGTTGCGCTGCAGCAGGTGCAACAGCAGGACTGGAAAGCGCAGGTCTGGGATACGGAGATTGGCCCGAAGATGGATGAGCTGATCAAAAAGCCGGGTTACTCGATGTAATTGTGCGCGTTATCCCCTCATCGTTGCGGTGAGGGGATATAGACTTATTACACCGTACTGGTATTCACCCGCTTGCCAATGTCTTTCAGCTGAGAATATTTTTCCAGTAATTGCGGTCCGTCGTCCAGACTCATGGCAAACATCCACATATAGGTCATCACCGAATAGATATGACCGGCATCTAATCCACCCTGGAAAGACATCGTCAGAATGGTGCTGGCAAATAAAATCGCGGTGATCGTCCCGATCGACAGATAGCCAATCGCTTCCCGATCCGACAGCTTAATTCTGAGCCGGGCAAGCACATCGTAGTGTCTGAACAGCGACATCTGTGAGGCGCTATTCACGAACGCCACCTCTTTTTCCAGCCGATCGTTCAGCCTCAGGAAGAGTGCTTCGTTCCTGCGGGTAAAGCCTGGCAAAAACAGGGCAAAAAATACCAGGATGAACAGACAGGCGACGCCGGTCCAGAACTGCAGCAGGAGCAGCATCACCGCGGCTCCGATAATGGACGCCACAGAGGTCACCAGCACCGGCAAATGTTTCTCGAAAAAGTCGACAAATTCCCGCGAAAGCGCCACGCGTGCCGCAATCGTCGAGGCGCTATGCTGTTCTTCGCGCTGGGCGAGGATCACCGGCACCGCCATTTCGGCATAAATGCGGGCAAAGGTGCGGGTATCGATACTGCGTCTTGCCGCGCCAATGGCCCACATCATAAACACCATCACCGCATACAGCACGGCATGTAAGGCCTGGCCGGAGACAATCGCGTTGATCGCAAACCCGGCCAGCAGGGGATACAACAGCAGGGTGATGTTTTCGGCGGCCACCAGTAAGAAGGTCAGAATGAGTTTTCGGCTGTGGCGTTGACCCAGTAATTTGAGCGTTTTAACTGCGCTGTGTGAGACTGCGGCCGGTGCCGCATTTTTTAAGGTAAGCATACTATTTTCTGTTAAAATGGACTTGAGCGGTTGCTCAAATCTCGGGGTGAGTCTATTTGAGCGTTTGCTCAAAGTCAACGTGGGCGTGATGATGAAAGAAGCAAAAGAGACGTTAAAAGCCAGAATTCTGGACGGGGCCATCGCGCTGTTTCTGGAGAAGGGCATCGCCAATGTCACCACGCGTGAGCTGACGGAGTCGTTAGGGATCTCGCGAAGCCATATCTATCACTACTTCAGCAACTGGCAGGTGCTGTGTATTGCGGCGCTGGATCGTTTTATGCGCGACGAGCTGGAGACGTTCAGCCAGCAGATTATCGGGCTAACCTCCGCACAAAAAATGGCGCAGCTGGTTGAAAACTTCCTGCCGCTGGAGCCTGATGCCGCATGGCAGTTGTATAGCTCAATCTGGCATTTAGCCATTCATAATGCAGCTTACGCAGAGCTGGTGGAGTCCATCACCGACGAATGGAGCGGGGTGGTCTGCGGCATCATTGAGGAAGGGATAGACAACGGCACGTTCCGTGACAGCGATGCCCGCCGCACCACGCGTCAGCTGGTGTCACTTCTGAATGGCTATGCGGAGTTTCTCAGCGTCGGGCCCTCGGCCAAAAAATGCAAAATGGTTCAGGAGGATATCGCCGACTTTATCCAGCAGTTTATCTATAAAGCGTAAGGGCGGGTTTAACAAACCGCCGCCCGGCGCGGTTAATGATACAGCTCCGGGTGCGCTTCCAGCAGCGCCAGCATATTGTCGCGGATCTCATCCTGCGCCCCGGCCATCCACACCGCCTCCAGCGGCATTCCCATCTGTGCTGCACCGTTCAGCTGCACAAACTTCACCCCTGGCAGCTGAAAGCGGCTGCTCCAGGCGGGCACAATCGCCAGCCCAATTCCCGCCGCGACCAGGTTGATAATGGTCTGCTTTTCATCCGCCAGCTGTGACACTGTCACCTCAATCCCGGCGTTATGGAACAGATTCATCGTCAGGTCGTGGCTGTGCGGGCGGGAACGCCGCTCAGGCAGGATCATCGGCATCCCTTCCAGTTCGACGATCTCGATACTCTCCCGCCCGGCAAAGGGGTGGCTGGCGGGAAGGGCCAGAATGCCCGGTTCATTACACAGAAACGCCCGGCCAAACTGGGCGTCGAGCTGTGAGGGCGGGCGAATAAATACCAGGTCCAGCCTGCCGCTTTTCAGCTTCGGCAGCAGATGGACGGTTTTATCTTCGAAAAGCTGAATTTCCACTTCCGGGTACTGCTGACGGAACAATTGCAGCAGCCCAGGCAGTAATCCCATCGCCGCGCTGTCGATGGTACCGACGCGCAGCAAGGGCTGATTACGGCGCGGATTTTGACGAAATTGCAACATAATCGCGTCGGCGTGGGCGAGCAGTTTTCGCGCCTCTTCCCGCAGTAAAACCCCGTTCTCCGTCAGCGCGACACGACGCGTTGACCGACTAAATAGCCGTGTGCCAAGTGCTTCTTCTAAAAGACGAATATTCCTTCCTAATGCCGATGGCAGCATGTTCATTCGTTGCGCCGCCTGACCAAAATGCAGGGTCTCGGCCACCGCCAGGAAACAGCGTAAGTGTTGTAGTTCCATTTTGGCTCGCTCGCGATTATTGCATTTTTTTGTATAAACCGAAGCGCATGATCATGCAAGAAATATCAGCATACTCATCAAGGCAGCCCGACTGCGTACCCTACACATAATTATTAGGAACACCTCATGACCTGCACAATCGAACAACGGGTCATGCGCAAGATCACCTTGCGCATTGTGCCCTTTATCATGCTGTTGTATTTCATCGCTTTTCTCGACCGCGTTAATATCGGATTCGCGGCGCTGACCATGAACGCCGAGTTAGGTTTCTCCCCGGCGGTATTCGGTTTTGGCGCGGGGATCTTTTTCCTCGGCTACTTCCTGTTTGAAGTCCCGTCGAATCTGATCCTGCATAAGGTCGGAGCGCGCATCTGGATTGCAAGGGTGATGATCACCTGGGGGCTGGTCTCCGGCGGGATGGCCTTCGTGCAGGGCACGACCAGCTTCTACACTCTGCGCTTCCTGCTCGGTGTGGCGGAGGCCGGTTTCTT
>NZ_JBOGBT010000078.1:0-15355 GCF_051656365.1 Silvania sp.
CCTGATGGCGTTACGCCGGGCGCATCAGCGCGAACTGCGCCAGCTAATGCAGGGGTATCTGGCCCCTCTGGCGCAGGATACATCCGCCCAGCGCAGCACAGCAGAGGCCATGGTGCGTGCTTTACAAGGCAGCGCCGCCCGTCACGGCGAGCTGCTGGAAGGTTTACTCCCGCCGCTGAGCGCCTTCGAAACGTTGCTCACCGTGCAGCAGCCGCGCGAGGAGCAGGTTAACGGGCTGTTTACCGAGAGTATCGATCTGTTTGCCGACAGCGCCCAGGAGAGCAATGAGCGCTGGCAGCCGAAAGACAAGGCGCGTCTGGCCCATACCCTGTGGATTAACCACCTGCGCCAGTGGGGCCGTGACAACGCCATCGCCGGCCGTCTGGGGCTGGAGAGCGCCGTGCTGCAACACATTGCTGATGTGCTGATTGTCAGCAGCTATCGCCTGGATCTGCCCGCACAGCTGAAAAAAATTGTCGATGCCGACAAGAGCAGTGCTGCCCAGCTTCATGCTGCCCTCGGCAACTTTGTCGGCTGGGTCGGCTATGCGGATGTCCCTGCCGCCGCGCGTCCCGCCAGCAGGATCCGCAAAGGCCAGCCGGTATTTGTGACCCCAGTAGTCAACAGCAGTGCTCCACGCCTGACCCGGCTGGGCGAACAGCCAGTGCATGCGGCCACGGCCTATGTGTACGACTGGCTGGTGGCGCTGTACACCCAGGCGATTGAGAACGTTGGCTACCAGCATCCGCATGACGTGACGCTGGACGATCGTCAGCGGCTGAAAGCTATCCTGCAATAAACGCTTTTGCGGCCCGCATTCCCGCGGGCCGTTACTTCTGCTGAAGGCAGCCTGACAACGCCTTCGCCAGCGCCGAGGGGTTCTCCCAGGACATGGCATGACCCGCATCCGCAACGATCTTCACCTCAATACCCTGCATCCGCATCGCGTCCACATCGGCATCGGGCAGCGAAAGCGCACCAAAAATCAGCCATACCGGGCAAGGCAATTGCACAAAGCGTTCGCGCCAGCTGGGCTGGACACCCTTGACCAGGCTGGTTGCACCACGCCAGACAGCCCAGGGGGCATTGCTCTGCAGGCACCCTTTCCAGTTTGAGGTTTCGGCCTCCAGCATGGCGGGATAACCGGTTTCGACAAAATCATCTTCCGTCTGGGCGGCAATATCCCGGCTGAACGCACCACCCCCGGCATGAAAATTGGGTTCCGAGACGATCAGCCCCCGCAATCGACGTCCGGCCAACGCGGCCGCTTCGATAGCGATGCTGCCGCCCATGCTGTGCCCGTACAGCCAGAACGCCGGGATCGCCAGATGATCGAGCAGCTCGAGTACGACCTGCGCCTGAGCAGAGGTCTGATAGCTATATGAGGTGGGTTTATCGCTGTAGCCGCTGCCGGGAAGATCGATAAGAATGGCCCGACGGCCACCGAACTAGGGATCGCAGACAATGAGAGGGTATTCGTAAGAAGAGGCGCAGCCGAGGCCATGGATAAACACCAGTGGTTCGCCGTGTCCGGGCAGTTCCTGCCAGCGCACCGTGCAGCGGGCCTGTTGCGAATAAAAGCTGTTCATAAGCACTCCTTTTCAGATGGCTGTATATTTATACAGTTCATCGTACCGGAATGCTATCACCGAACGTTAAAACGGGAAGGCGTCTTCAGAAAAGCGAGATCAGCAGCGCGACCGGAAAGCTCATCGGCCAGGTTGAGCCAATAAGAAAGGCGCTGAGAAAGCGAATGCGTTTGCGATCTTTGGTCAGAAACCAGGTAATGAATGCGCAGATCGATGCCATGACTACGTAAAACATCAACATTTTTTGATACAACGTCATTCCACTCACCCACTTCGTCAATAATAACCGCGCGCAATATGCGGCATATGTTGATGTGGATCAAGTTTTTTGTTACAAATTAACCACAACTTTATTGCGTTTAATATCAATTGGGTAGAGCCGTTTATACCTGTAAGCGCTTGTTGTTCAGCAAAAACAACAAAAAGGGCCGCTCGCAGCGGCCCTGGTTTCCAGCGTTATTTTTTCACCGGCTGAGGTTTTTTGTTCCCCGAGTCGGGTACTTTACGCGATTTGTCTTTGTCGACGTGGAGCATATATCGATCCTTTCGTGACCTTCGGAATAAGTAAGTATAGCCCACCTGAGAGGTACCACTTTAAAGTCGCATTTTAAATGCATTTTTTGACAAATTAAGGTTGTCGATTCGTGCTGTAATGGCGACTGATTTCACAAGGAGGACGTTATGCTGCGTATTCCGCAAAGCTGTATCCATACTCGCTCTACCCCGTTCTGGAACAAATCCACCGCACCCGCAGGTCTTTTTCAGCGTCATCTCGATACCGGCACCCGACAGGGTGTGTATCCGCGTCTGACGGTCATGCAGGGCACCGTGCGCTACCTGGGCTATGCCGATGATTCGTCACCTGAGCCTGATAGCATTCTGGTGATTGAAGCCGGGCATTTCGGTGTTTTCCCGCCCGAACGCTGGCATCACATTGAGGTGATGTCCGACGACGCCCTGTTCAACATCGACTTTTTCGTCGAGCCCGACGTATTGAAATCTCGCTGAGCAAACAAGCACGCTTAAGGAACTGACTATGTTAGGTATTCCTGACAATTTTGTGCATACCCGCACGACCCCATTCTGGAACAAAGAGACCGCGCCGAAGGCACTGCTAACGCATCACAACACGAAAGCCGGTGTCTATGGTCGCCTGTCGGTGATGCATGGCGCAGTGAAATATATCGGTTTTCCGGATGCGACCTCCACCGAGCCCGATAGGGAGCAGGTGATCGAGGCCGGGGCGTTCGGCATCTCTCCGCCGCAAAAGTGGCACCGCATTGAGCTGCTGACTGACGACACCTGGTTCAATATCGACTTTTTCGCCGACCCTGACGTAACGCTGAGCGGCGCGGGTTTGGGAAAAGTGGTTAACACACATAAGGAGTAACATGATGGGCAAAGCAACCTATACCGTCACCGTGACCAATAACAGCAATGGCGTGTCGGTGGACTATGAGACAGATGCCCCTATGGAGCTGATGATCCCGGATGTAGCCGCAGACGTGATTAAAGACCTGGTGAATACCGTGCGCGCGTATGACACGGAAAATGAGCATGAGGTGTGCGGCTGGTGATCGCTCGCAGCGACGTTCTGTCGCTGCCTCTTACATTTTGAGCAGTTCCAGCACCGTTTGCGGTACCTGGTTGGCCATCTTCAGGGCGGCATTCTGGCTCTGCTCCAGGATCTGCGCCCGCGCAAGCTGGCTCGCCTCGATGGCGTAATCGGCATCCTGAATACGACTGCGGGCCGTCTGGAGCGAAACGCTCTGCTGCGACAGCACCGCTTTATGGGATTCGAAGCGGTTCATCATCGCCCCGTACTGCGTACGGTAGCCGCTCACTGTCTCCAGCGCCGCATCTAACAGCCCCATACACTGGTTGGCCCCCGCCGCATTGATCATGCTGGTGTTTTCCAGCTTCAGCGTTTTTAAGTCCGTCGGCGTCGGTTCAATGGTGGTGGATTGCATCTCTTCGCCAAAGTTGGCGCTGGTCACCACATCTATAGGCCGACTTTGCTTTGGCGGAACGGCAGGCGTAATGGTGGGCGTCGGCAGCGTGCCCCAGGTAATGTTGCTGGTAAAGGAGCCGCTCCCGACTACCATCACCAGCAAATCTTCGGTGACCGTATCCAGGGTGATGTGTTCGATGCGGTTCGAGCCGTTGGCACCGTCGTTCCAGGCACCAGAGGCTTTGTCTTCATAGCGATCGCCATCACCGCTGTAGGTCATCGTCATGCCGTTATAGTTCAGCACTTCGCCGTTGTAATCCCAGACGGCTCCACCCTGAACCAACTGCGAACCGTCATAGACCGCCCCGCTGCTGAACCCGTTTTTGGCGGTGAGCAAAGAGGACGTGGCTTTGGCGTCGGTGTTAATCCCGCGACTGACCCAGGTATAATCTGCATCCGCACCGGAAAGCGGTGTGCCCAGCAGATGTTTTCCGTCGCGGGTAAATATCTGTAGATCGTCATCCAGACCCAGCGAATCAATGGTAATGGTGATATTGGTCGACCCGGCGGGAATATAGGCCAGTGGAATAATCCCGGAGCTAAACGAATAATCGGTACCGGCCACAGGAAATTTACTGTGTAACGGTGCAACGTCACCCACCAGTAAGGGGGGTAATACCGGCTTGTCGGTTGCCAACGGATATTGCCCGAAGATCTCAGTCTGTTCCGAGACCTGGGTAATATTCGCCAGAATCTGCTGATATTCGTTGTTGATGCTGATCCGGTCCGAATCCGATAACGTCCCGTTCGCGGCCTGAATAGCCAGGCTTTTGGCCCTGATCAGCATCGCGCCGATATCGCTCAGGCTGCCTTCTGCCGTCTGCGCCAGACTTATCGCATCATCCAGCCCGCGCCCGATCACGCTGTCGGCATTAATGTTGGCGAGCATCCGGTTGGCAATCGCCTGCCCGGCCGCATCATCTTTCGCGCTGTTGATGCGCAGTCCGGATGAGAGACGCTCAATGGTCTGAGAAAGCATTGAGCTGTTGGCTTTTCGGGACTTAAGCGAGAGCCCGGCAATCTCGTTATGATTAATTCCTGGCATGGGTAGTGGCGTCTTTAATCTGGTCTGATTACTCTATCGGCCCCATTAAGATTTTATTTAGGGAATAATCGCCAAAAGCAGAGGATATATTCTTTAGGCACAAGGTGTGGCCAGCGGCAGATTAAATACATTCACCATTCAAATATATTTAATATGCCGCCGACCACAGTTAATCAGTGTTTGATCATGATGTGCCGAACCACGGTGTAATCTTCAAGACTGTAAGACGACATATCTTTCCCGTAACCCGACAGCTTCATCCCGCCGTGCGGCATTTCGCTGACCAGCATAAAGTGGGTGTTCACCCAGGTGCAGCCGTACTGCAGCCGGGCGCTGATCCTGTGCGCGCGGCCCACGTCCTGAGTCCAGACCGAGGAGGCCAGCCCGTACCGGGAATCGTTGGCCCAGCCCAATACCTGCGCTTCATCATCGAATTCGGTAACGCTCACCACCGGGCCAAACACCTCCTGCTGGACGATGGCATCCTCCTGTTTTGCGCCAGCCAGCAGCGTTGGCTGGAAGTAATATCCGCCCCCGTCATGCTTGCTGCCGCCGGTAACCACCTGGATATGCGCCAGCGCTTTGGCCTCGTCCACCGCTTTGCACACCCGGTCGAGATGCGCCTGGGAACTTAACGGCCCCAGCTCGGTGCTTTCATCTTCCGGGGCACCGATTTTCAGGCTGGCAACCGCCGCGCCCAGTTTTTCGACCAGTGCCGCATAGATGCCCTTTTGGGCGTAGATCCGACAGGCGGCGGTGCAGTCCTGTCCGGCGTTGTAGTAGCCAAAGGTGCGAACCCCCTCCACGACTGCATCGAGGTCGGCGTCGTCAAAAACAATCACCGGGGCTTTGCCGCCCAGCTCCATGTGGGTACGTTTAATCGACGAGGCGGTATGCCCGATAATGTGTTCCCCGGTGGCGATGGAGCCGGTGAGCGACACCATCCGCACCTTTTCATGTCCGGTCAGCGGATCGCCGACGGTCTTCCCGCGACCAAACAGCACGTTGATTACCCCGGCCGGGAAAATGTCTTTCGCCAGTTCGGCCAGCTTCAGGGCGGTCAGTGGCGTGATTTCCGACGGCTTGATCACCACGCAGTTACCGGCGGCCAGCGCCGGGCCCAGCTTCCACGCCGCCATCATCAGCGGATAGTTCCACGGCGCGATGGAGGCGACCACACCCACCGGGTCGCGGCGGATCATTGAGGTGTGGCCGTCAAGATACTCGCCCGCCGCCAGCCCGTGCAGGCTGCGCGCGGCCCCGGCAAAGAAGCGAAACACATCGGCCACCGCCGGGATTTCGTCCCCCAGCACGCAGTGTAGCGGTTTGCCGCAGTTCTGCGACTCCAGCCGCGCCAGCGTGTCGGCGTTCTCGTCTATCACATCCGCCAGCTTGAGCAGGCACTCGGCGCGGGTTTTCGGCGTCGATTGTCCCCAACTGGCAAAGGCCTTGTCGGCGGCCTGAACGGCGGCATCCACCTGTGCGGCAGAGGCTTCGGCGATCTCCAGAATCAGTTCGCCGGTCGCCGGGTTGTACACCGGCTGTTTTTCGCCTTCGCCATTGACCAGTTCACCATTAATCAGCAGTTGAGTTTGCATAGCATTGTCCTGTTGAAATCAACGTTATTTCCCGCTGCCAGCGACGGTCTCGCCTTCGCGGGTTAGCCACCAGGCCCCCAGAATAGGAATGGTCGTTACCAGCATCACCAGCAGCGCCACCACGTTCGTTACCGGCACATCGCGCGGGCGGCCGAGCTGATTTAACAGCCACAGCGGCAGCGTGCGCTCATGTCCGGCGGTAAAGGTCGTTACGATGATCTCATCGAACGACAGCGCAAACGCCAGCATCCCCCCGGCCAGCAGGGCCGATCCCAGATTGGGCAGCACCACATAGCGAAAGGTTTGCCAGCCGTTGGCACCAAGATCCATGGATGCCTCCACCAGGCTCCAGGAGGTACGCCGGAAGCGGGCAATCACGTTATTGAACACCACCACCACACAGAACGTGGCGTGACCGAGAATGATGGTGAAAAAGCCCGGCTCCAGATTGATGGTTTTAAACGCCGTCAGCAGCGCCAGACCGGTGATGATCCCCGGCAGGGCAAGGGGCAAAATCAGCATCAGCGAGATGGCGTTTTTACCAAAGAACTCTCGCCGCCACAGGGCCGCCGCCGCCAGCGTACCCAGCACCAGCGCAATCACCGTCGACAGCGCGGCGATTTTAAGTGACAACGTCACCGAATCGATAATGTCGCTGCGCGTAGCCGCGATGCTGAACCACTTCAGGGTCAGCCCCTGCGGCGGAAAGCTGAAGGCGGCGTCCTCGGTATTAAAAGCATAGATGGCAATGATCAGCAGCGGGAAGTGGAGAAAGATTACCCCGCCCCAGGTGGCTATTTTTAAGAACAGCGGTGCGCGTTCAGAGTGCATCAAACGCTCCCAGGCGCTTCACGAACGCCAGATAAATCGTAATCAGAACAATCGGCACCAGCGTAAAGGCCGCCGCCATCGGCATATTGCCCACCGCGCCCTGCTGGGAGTAGACCATCTGCCCGATGAAGTAGCCCGGCGGGCCAATCAGCTGCGGCACAATAAAGTCCCCCAGCGTCAGGGAGAAGGTGAAAATCGACCCCGCCGCAATTCCCGGTATCGCCAGCGGCAGTACCACGTAGCGGAAGGTCTGACGCGGCCTGGCCCCGAGGTCCGCAGAGGCCTGCAGCAGGGATGGCGGCAGGCGTTCCAGCGCCGCCTGCACCGGCAGGATCATAAACGGCAGCCAGATATAGACGAACACCAGGAAACGCCCCAGCCCGGAGGTCGACAGCGTGCTGCCGCCAATGCCGGGCACCGTCAGCAGCGCGGTGAGCAGCGGCTCCAGCCCCATCGCCTCCAGAAACCACTGGGCCACCCCGCCTTTCGCCAGCAGCAGCGTCCAGGCGTAGGCTTTGACGATATAGCTGGCCCACATCGGCAGCATCACCGCAATGTAGAAGAAGGCTTTCCATTTACCGCGGGTGTAGCGCGCCATGTACCACGCCATCGGAAAGGCCAGAATCGCACTGCCCACAGTGACGGCAATCGCCATGGTCAGGGTGCGCAGAATGATGTCGTAGTTGGCGGGTTGAAACAGCGCGCGGATATTGGCCAGCGTCAGGTCGGGCGTCACCGCCATCGTGAAGTCGTCGAAGGTGTAAAAACCTTGCCACAGAAGGGTCAGGAGCGATCCCAGATAGACGATACCAAACCACATCAGCGGGCCAAGCAGGAGCAAGAACAGCCCCAGCGATGGCCGACGCCAGAACAGCGCCGACAGGCGCCCCGACAGCCCGTGCGATGCCGGTGGAGGGGATACGCTCATGTCCATCTCACCTCTCCTCATGCAGCGGTACCATCGCATCGCGCGCCCATGACGCGGTAACCAGTTGCCCGTTCTCGACGCCCGACGCAATCGCCGAGCCGCTTATATTCGGTTGGCTCACCAGCAGCTTTTCCCCTTCCGCAAGGCGCAGCTCGAAGCGGGTCGCCGCCCCCTGGAACTGCACCGCCTGCACCCGGCCCTGCACCTGGATCTCGCCGCCTGCGTTGAGGCTGATATGTTCCGGGCGCAGCGAGTAACTGCCTGACATGCCGCAGACGCGGCGGGCCAGAGCGTCGCTAAAGACGTTCGAGGTGCCGACAAAGCTGGCGACAAACGGGGTCCGCGGACGCAGATAGAGCTCGCGCGGGGTATCGACCTGTTCGATACGACCGTTGTTAAACACCGCCACCCGATCCGACATCGACAGGGCTTCGCCCTGATCGTGGGTAACGAAAATAAAGGTGATGCCCAGCTCCTGCTGCAGTTTTTTCAGCTCAAACTGCATCTGCTCGCGCAGTTTGAGATCGAGCGCGCCCAGCGGCTCATCCAGCAGCAGCACCCGGGGTTGATTGACCAGCGCGCGGGCGATCGCCACCCGCTGCCGCTGCCCCCCCGACAGCTGGGAGGGTTTGCGCTTTTCGGCAAAGCTCAGGTCGACCCGTTCCAGCGCCTCGCGGGCCTGCGCCTGACGGGTAGTTTTGTTGATCCCTTTCACCATCAGCCCGTAGGCGACGTTTTCGAGGATCGACATATGGGGAAACAGGGCGTAATCCTGGAAGACGGTATTGACGTCGCGCTCCCAGGGCGGGAGTTCGCTGGCGTTTTTGCCAAAGATGGTCATTGCGCCGCCGCTCAGCTGTTCGAAACCGGCGATCAGCCGCAGGCAGGTGGTTTTGCCGGAGCCCGAAGGCCCCAGCATGGAGAAAAACTCGCCGTCGCGAATCTGGATTGTGACCCCATCCACCGCACGCACCTCGCCATACAGGCGAGAGACCTCGTTAAATTCTACTGCGTACGTCATAGTCGTTTCCCTGCGCTAGCGACCACCCATGATGGCGATATAGTCCTGAACCCAGCGGTTATATGGAACATATTTACCGTCGCTGGCGGTCGGGGTTTTCCAGAAACTGATCTTGTCGAACCAGGTGTAGCCGTTGGTTTCGCAGCCTTTCTCGCCCAGCAGGGTACTGGCTTTACACCCTTCCGGCACCACCGGCAGCGAGCCGAACCACGCGGCCAGATCGCCCTGTACTTTTGGCGTCAGGGACCAGTTCATCCACTTGTAGGCGCAGACCGGATGTTTGGCGTCGGTGTGCAGCATGGTGGTATCCGCCCAACCGGTGACCCCCTCTTTCGGGAACACGGTGGCAATGGGCTGGTTCTCCGCTTTCAGGGCGTTGGCCTGATACGGCCAGGCGCTGGAGGCGACCACCCCTTCATTTTTGAAATCACTCATCTGGACGGTGGTATCGTGCCAGTAGCGGTGGATGAGCGCATGCTGGTCTTTCAGCACTTTCACCACCGCGGCGTACTGGGCTTCGGTCAGTTCATACGGGTCGCTGATCCCCAGTTCCGGCTGGGTGGCTTTGACGAACAGCGCCGCATCGGCGATGTAGATCGGGCCATCGTAGGCCTGCACACGTCCTTTATTGGTTTTACCGTCAGGGAGATTTTGCTCTTTGAACACCACGGCCCAGCTGTCAGGCGGCGTCGGGAAGGTTTTGGTATTGTACATCAGCAGGTTAGGCCCCCACTGGTACGGCGTGCCGTAGACTTTTCCGTCAACGTTAAACCATTCCCCGTTGACCATGCGCGGGTCGATGGTTTTCCAGGCCGGGATCAGCGCGGTGTTGATTGGCTGCACGCGCTTGCCCATGATCAGGCGCAGAGAGGCGTCGCCCGAGGCGGTCACCAGGTCGTAACCGCCCTTCGCCATCAGGCTGACCATCTCATCGGATGTGGCGGCGGTTTTGACGTTGACCTTGCAGCCGGTCTCTTTTTCAAACTGGCTGACCCAGTCATAATTTTTATCGGTCTGGCCACGTTCGATATAACCCGGCCAGGCAATGATATCCAGCCGCCCTTCTGCTTTACCGAGTTCTTGTGGGGGCTCCGCCGCCTGCGCAGTCAAAATAGTCATACTGAGCGCGCACAGACTGCTACGGGCAAATTTTTTGCTCATACCTTTTACTCCTGTCGCAATGAAATCTGACGGCGGCCATGCCGGTAGAATATCTCCCACATTAAACGTAGACCGCGTAAATGCGGCGCACCCGGCAGGTACTGGAATTTTCATCAGGTTGTGACCGGGGGCGCATTACCCGTTAACTGGATTATAGACAAGGAGTTAGCGCCGGCGGGCGTTATGCATATTTCCTATGGACGACAATGAAAAACGCCGCAAATACAGTGCGGCGTTTTTAAAAGAAGCAGAATCTTTATTCGGCGGCGATCTTAAGGTGCGGGTAAATACGCGTTATGGTGAGTTAACATCCCGTAAATTATTGCCGCCAGCTGGGCTACCGCCTGCTCTTCTCGCTCTCCCCATACCCACGAGGTATTAAAGCGGAAAAAAGGCGTCCAGGTGTCGGAGGTGGAGAACATCTTCCCCGGCGCAATGCTGATGTGATGCGCCAGCGCCTGGGCGCTAAGTTCACCGGCATCCAGCGGAGCGGGCAGCTCCAGCCATAAGAAATAGCCGCTGTCGCTGTGGTGGATCTTTACCTCGGCGGGCATGTGGCGCAGCAGCGCTTGCCATGCCAGTTGCTTACGCTCGGCCAGCGTGCGGCGTAAACGCCGCAGGTGCGCGTCGTAGCGTTTGGTGGCGAGATAATCCACCAGCGCCAGCTGCATCGGTGAACTGGTGGATAAGGTGCTCATCAGCTGTAGCTGCTGAATGCGGCGGGCATGTTTCCCGGCGGCCACCCAGCCAATGCGGAACCCGGCCACCAGACATTTCGAAAACGAAGAACAGTGTAAGGTCATGTCCGCGCGATCCCAGGCTTTCGCCGGAAGCGGTTTTTCACGCCCATAATAGAGCTCACTGTAGACGTCATCCTCGATCAAGGTGACGTTATGCTGAGTCAGCAAGGCTACCAGCTGCGCTTTTTTGTCGGCGCTGAGCGTAAAGCCCAACGGATTTTGCCCGTTGGTCATCAGCCAGCAGGCCTTGACCGGATAGTCGTTCAGCGCCTGCGCCAGCGCATTGAGGTCGATGCCTTCGTGCACGTCGGTGGCCACCGACAGCGCTTTGAGCTTGAGTCGCTCAAGCGCCTGCAGTGCTCCGTAAAAGCAGGGGTTTTCGACAATCACCCAGTCGCCCGGTTCGGTCACCGCCTGCAGGCTGAGATTCAGCGCTTCGAGCGCGCCCGCAGTAATGACGATTTCATCCGGGGAGATATTCATCCCCTGCTGGGCATAGCGGCGGGCAATGGCGTGGCGCAGATCGACGTTGCCCGGCGGCAGGTTCTCGATAACGCTCATCGCGGTGGCGGTTTTGCTGACGTTCGCCAGCGAGCGGTTAAGCTGCTGTAACGGAAACAGGCGCGGATCGGGAAAGGCCGAGGCAAACGGCACCACCGAGGGATCGCGGCTGGCCTGAAGCACGTCGAAAATGTAGGTATTGATGTCGACCGCCTCGTCACGCATCACCTGCGCTGGCGGCATCGGCTGCTGCCCGGTGGGACGGGCTGCGACGTAATACCCCGACTGGGGACGCGCCACGATCCGCCCCTGACTCTCCAGCATCTGATACGCATGACCGACGGTCATAAAGCTCATTCCGCTACTGACCACCTGCTCGCGCAGCGACGGCAGCTTATCGCCGGGTTGCCAGACGCCAAGTTCGATCTGCGAAATGATTTGCTGCGCCAGGCGCTGGTATTTTTTCATGGGGTTCTCCTTGCTGCTCAACATAGTATATCAGCAGGAGAAAAAAGGCAGGATTATTGAACTGTTATAGGTTTGAGAGTAGGTCAACAGGCGTGACGGCGCCTGATGTGTTACTTACGCAGTGCAAACGGAACCTGCATAGCGTGCTGCAGCGCAGCTAAATGGTCGAAGGTGATCATCGACGACTTGCAGAAAATGCATTTCGCGCCGAGTGGATTCTTTTCAGACACGTCGAATGCTGAAGTACGGTATTGCGAGCCATGACAGCACGGGCAACGAAAATGGATATTAGAACTCATGTAAATCTCCTGAACGTAAAAACGTCAAATGCAAATTGGGCCTTATAAGGCGATAGTGGTCTGAGACAAAACTAATCAGAGCGTTCAGAACGTAAAGAAAAGACCCAAGAGAGGCTGCGGAGAGGCACAACGTGTTGAGAAATGCTTTAAGAGACGGCGACAGATATTTTTTTGATTTCAAACCGAAGGAGCATTAACGCACGTTATAAGAAAGGAAGCAAGGGTTTTTATGCAGAAACATCATAAAGACACTTTTTTTATAACGTGTAGTCGCGTAACGGGGACCTGTAAAATCACCAATATCCATATAACACCATGATTTATAATGTTTATTTATGGCACGTTATGACTGGTTTTCATTGAGGAATCAGTGTTTAGTAATACCTGTTTTTTACACTAATGGACAAAAGGAGTTAGGCATGGCAATTCCAGCGAATCTTTGGCTACACAATGAAACACATTAAAAAAGTCATCGTCTGGTATCTCTTTTCCTGATTTACATAGTTATTTTCTGCAGGCTCTTCATTGGCATACCTGAGAAAATTCTCCATTTTTTGTTTAAAAGCCGTTTTATACGGCGTGGAAAAATATGAGACCGATAGCCTGCATAGCAATATGGTTAAGCCAGTTAGCACTGCTCTGTATCGTTTACTCTTTACTCAGCGCCTTTATGCCTGACGTCTATTTATATGATATCTACACCGAAAAATTTGGATTTCTAACCGAGGCTGAATGGTATGACCGGTACATTTTCGCCTTGTCGATATTATCTCTGCTTTTAACTACCCTTCTGATTTGGCTTATCGCCCGTTTTCTACATCGATAAGAACATCTTTAACGTTGCGAGGTATAGCGCCCCGCAACCCTATAACAGCATAATAAAACCCCACCACTTCATCAAACTGTTATATATAAATTCCCCTTTTCTGTCTCTGATACTTAGCGCCCTGGCTCTTTACCATAACAGCCACAACGATTGACCTTGAGGTTGTGCATGTTTGGTTTAGATGCGTTTCATCTGGCGAGGATCCAGTTTGCGTTTACTGTCTCCTTCCACATTATTTTCCCGGCGATTACCATTGGCCTCGCCAGCTATCTGGCGGTGCTGGAGGGGTTGTGGCTGAAAAGCAAAAACCCCGTCTGGCGCTCGCTGTACCATTTCTGGTCAAAAATCTTCGCCGTCAACTTTGGCATGGGCGTGGTCTCCGGGCTGGTTATGGCCTATCAGTTTGGCACTAACTGGAGCGGTTTCTCCCAGTTTGCCGGCAGCATTACCGGCCCGCTGCTGACCTATGAAGTGCTCACCGCCTTCTTCCTCGAAGCCGGTTTTCTTGGCGTGATGCTGTTTGGCTGGAACAAAGTTGGACCAGGCCTGCACTTCTTCGCCACCTGCATGGTGGCGCTGGGCACTATCATTTCTACCTTCTGGATCCTGGCGTCGAACAGCTGGATGCATACCCCGCAGGGCTATGAGATCGTCAACGGCGTCGTGGTACCGGTAGACTGGTTTGCAGTGGTGTTTAACCCCTCCTTCCCGTATCGCCTGCTGCACATGTCGATTGCCGCCTTCCTCAGCAGTGCGCTGTTTGTCGCCGCCTCCGGTGCATGGCATCTGCTGCGCGGCAACAATACCCCCGCCATTCGCCATATGTTCTCGATGGCGCTGTGGATGACGCTGATCGTGGCCCCTATTCAGGCGATGGTCGGTGATATGCACGGCCTGAATACCCTGAAGTATCAGCCCGCCAAAATTGCCGCCATTGAAGGCCACTGGGTAAACGTGCCGGGCGAGCCGACGCCGCTGCTGCTGTTTGGCTGGCCGGATATGGAGCAGGAGCGCACCAAGTACGGACTGGAAATCCCGGCGCTCGGAAGCCTGATCCTCACCCACAGCCTCGATAAGCAGGTTCCGGCCCTGAAGGAGTTCGCGAAAGAAGATCGACCGAATTCGACGATGGTCTTCTGGTCGTTCCGCATTATGGCCGGGTTGGGGATGCTGATGCTGCTTCTCGGCACGGTGGCCCTGTGGCTGCGCTACAAACAGCGGCTCTACCGCTCGCGTCCTTTCCTGTGGTTTGCCCTGCTGATGGGGCCGTCCGGGCTGATTGCGATCCTCGCCGGGTGGGTAACCACCGAAGTGGGCCGCCAGCCGTGGATCGTCTACGGTCTGCAACGCACCAAAGACGCGGTATCGGCGCATGGCGATCTGCATATGAGCGTCAGCCTGCTGGCCTTTATCGTGGTTTACACCTCGGTGTTTGGCGTCGGCTACAGCTATATGGTGCGGCTGATTAAAAAAGGCCCGCAGGAAGATGAAAGTTTCCCAACAGAAAACGATGGCCGCCCGGCGCGTCCTCTCTCGGCAGTGACGTCTCAGGAGACACCATAATGGGTATCGATCTCTCCCTTATCTGGTTTGTGATTATTGTCTTCGCCACCCTGATGTACATCGTGATGGACGGGTTTGACCTTGGGATTGGCATCCTGTTTCCCGCCATTCGGGATGCCGATGACCGGGATGTGATGGTCAACAGCGTCGCCCCCGTGTGGGACGGGAACGAAACCTGGCTGGTGCTGGGCGGCGCGGCGCTGTTCGGTGCGTTTCCGCTGGCCTACGCAGTGATCATCGATGCCCTGACCATCCCGCTGACCTTAATGCTGCTGGGACTGATATTTCGCGGAGTGGCGTTCGAATTTCGTTTTAAAGCCACGCCCGCGCACCGTCCCTTCTGGGATAAAGCCTTTGTGGGTGGCTCCGTGCTGGCGACCTTCACTCAGGGGGTGGTGGTCGGGGCGGTGATTAACGGCTTCGAGGTGACGGGTCGTGCTTATAGCGGCGGCGCGTTCGACTGGTTTACTCCGTTCAACCTGTTCTGCGGCCTGGGGCTGGTGATCGCCTACGCCTTTTTAGGCGCAACCTGGCTGGTGATGAAGAGCGAAAACCCGCTGCAGGCGCGGATGCGCCGGGCGTCTAAGCGACTGCTGCTGGCCCTGCTGGGGATTATCGCGGCGATCAGCCTGTGGACCCCTCTGGCCCAGCCCGCGATCGCCGCACGCTGGTTCAGCCTGCCGAATCTGTTCTTCCTGCTGCCGGTGCCGCTGCTGGTTATCGCCCTCAGCCTGTGGCAGTGGCGCAGCCTGAACAATCCGCACAGCCATCACC
>NZ_JBOGBT010000079.1:0-18763 GCF_051656365.1 Silvania sp.
TGCCGAGGCCGTACGATTCCGGGGAGTCGCTGCCGTAGCGCAGACCGATAAAGCCGACCACCAGAGCGATAATCGACGGGAAGATGAACATGCCGATCACATGGCCGTCGAACAGAACATTGGCCCCGAACAGGGCCACGCCAGCCGCACCCGCACCGCCGAGGTTGTGGGAGATGTTCCACATGCCCAGGTAGGAACCGCGCTTGCGCCGCGGGGTCCATTTGGTGATGGTCGAGTAGCTGCACGACCCGCCGGTGCTCTGGAAGAAACCGCTTAAGGCGTAGAAGGCGATCATCATAAACAGGCTGACCGAGCCGGTGCCCATGCTGGCGCTGAAGCCGAGCATACAAATCGCGGAGAGGATCAGCATAAACGGCAGGAACTGCTTGGTATTTTTGCCGTCCGCGTAGTACGACACCAGGGTTTTACCCACGCCGTAAGTGATGGAGAAGCCGAGACCAATCATCCCCAGCTGGGTCATGCTCAGCCCGTAGGTGGAGATCATGTCGTTCTGGGCGATGTTAAAGTTTTTGCGGATCAGATACATGGTCAGGTAGCCGATAAAGACCACCAGATAAGACTGCATGAAGGGTTTGAACCACATTTTGCGCCGCACATCGAGCGGCAGATCCAGGGTCGGCTTGCGCACCTGGTTGAGGAAGGCCAGCATGTTGGGTTGCTCCTGAGCTGATTTTTATACCTGCGAATGGCAGGCATTGTAAAAATCAGCCGGGGGCGTCGCCTGAGACAGCGTCCAGGTGGAACCGGGAAAATATCTTAGTTTTGGCCCACTCGGGACAAAAGGGTGAGGTACATCACGCTTCACTGGCCTCACGCGGCGTCTGGGCATTGAGGAACGGCAGCAGCAGCAGGGCGGAAATGCCCGCCGCGATGGCGATCGCCGCGAAGAATCCGCTCCAGTGCCAGGTGTCGATCACCCGCGCCAACGGCCAGCCGGAGAGTGATGCGCCCAGATAGGCGAACAGGCCAACAAAGCCGGTTGCCGCGCCCGCCGCATCTTTGTGCGAACACTCCGCCGCCGCCATGCCAATCAGCATCTGCGGTCCAAAGACGAAAAATCCGGTGGTGAAGAAGCAGGCTGCCTGCATCACGTAGCTGGCGAAGGGCATCAGCCACAGTGAACCGACCGAGAGCAAAATCCCGGCAGCAAAAATCAGGTTCATCGGCCCGCGGTTGCCATTGAACAACTTGTCCGAACCCCAGCCGGCAACCAACGCGCCGATAAACCCGCCCAGCTCAAACATCGACACCGCCGAGTTGGCGGTGACCAGATCGACGCCCAGCGTCTCGGACATGTACAGATTGCCCCAGTCATTGATCGCCGCACGCACGATGTACACCAGCACGTAGCACAGGGAAAGCAGCCAGATATACGGGTTCAGCAGCACGTATTTGGTGAGGATTTCCCGGCGCGTGAGCCCCTCGCCTTCCTGCTGCTGGGCAATCTCCAGCGCGTCGTGCCGCCAGTCGCCAATCGGCGGCAGGCCGACGGTTTGCGGCCTGTCCCGCAGTCGCCAGCACAAAAACAGCCCGGCGAGGATCGCCAGGCTACCGGCAATCATCATCCCCGCACGCCAGCCGTAGTGCAGTGCCGCCGCCCCGACCACGATCGGGATCCGCGCCCCGCCGACGTTGTGCGCGGTGTTCCAGAGGGCCCACCAGCCGCCGCGCTCGGTACGCGAATACCAGCTGGTCAGCAGACGGGCGCAAACCGGCGATCCCCAGCCCTGGAAAAAGGCGTTCAGCGCCCACAGCAGGGCAAAGGCCCACAGCGAGGTGGAGAAGCCGAACAGAATATTGACCACCCCGGTGGCGATCAGCCCCAGCCCCATAAAGTAGCGGGCGTTGGAGCGATCGCTGACGATACCGGAGACGAACTTCGACAGGCCGTAGGTGATGTAAAACAGCGTGGCCAGCAGGCCGATATCGGTGCGGGTCATCACCCCGCTGGCGAGGATCTCCGGCGCGGCAGCGTTAAAGCTTTTGCGGGTGAAATAGAACAGCGCGTAGCCGAGCCAGATGGTAAGCAAAATATGCCGCCGCCAGTAGCGATAGCGGGCATCGATCTCGGCTTTGTCGCCGATCGGCGCAGCGTTGGCGGGGGTTTTAAACATGATGTGTCCTTAGCGGCAAACTGACGCTGACGCGGGTACCGTGGGTGCAGGAGATAGCCAGCGTACCGCCCAGCGCCGTGACGCGCTCGCGCATTCCCGCCAGACCAAAGCCCTGCTGCGCGGAACCGGTCGGCAGCCCGCAGCCATCATCCTCAAGCAGCAGCATCAGCCGCTCATCCTGCTGCCATCCCTGTAGCGTTACCGCACTGGCGCTGGCGTGCTTGACGATATTATTCAGCCCTTCCTGGCAGACGCGGAACAGGGTCACGCGCTGGCCTTCGCTCAGCGTCGTCTCGTCGATATGCCAGTCGAGATGGCTGACGATGCCGCGACTTTCCAGCTCCATCTCGCGCATCAGGGAACGTACCGCCTGTTCAAGCGAGAGATCGTCCAGCTGACGCGGACGCAGCCGCCCCAGCAGACGGCGCACTGAGTCATACACCCCGAGAGAAAGCTGTTCGATATGCGCCCCGCCCTGCTTCACACCGGCGTTGTCCGGGGCCAGGCGCTGAACGATACCCGCCTGAGTACGAATCGCAGTGATGGTCTGGCCGATATCGTCATGCAGTTCGCGCGCCACCTCCCGGCGGACGTGCTCTTCGGTCTCCAGCAGCCGCTCGGCCAGGCGGCGGTTGCGCGCCAGCTCGGTTTGCAGGGACTGGTTCAGCTCGCGCAGACGCTGGATCCCCGCTCCGAGCAGCAGTCCGGTGAGGCTCTGCGCCAGCAGCGACAGCAGCAAATCCACCGGATGGTCGTGCCAGGTCTGGCTGGCAATCAACGCAATGGCGTTCATCAGGGTCGCAATCAGCGCCCCCTGCCAGCCGTAATGCCACGCGAGGGCGATGATCGGCAGCGCCAGACAGAACGGGGTAAAGCGCGACAGTTCTGCAGGCAGGCCAAGCTGCAGCCACAGGCTCACCACAAACAGCAGCACGTAGCCAATCAGATGGCGAGCGCGCCAGTTCACCGGCTGCGACACCAGCCCCGGCCCCAGCGGCTGCCAGACGGTGCTGGTGAGATAGTGCCAGATAACAAGGCAGGTGGGGGCCAGCGTCAGCCCGCCGGTCAGGGTCAGCAGCAGGGCGTTAAATGCCTCGGGTTGGTTGATCCACGCCAGCGATTGCAGCAGCGCGGCGGCGATCAGCGCCGCCCCCTGACGCAGCAAGGTGCGCCAGTCGCGCTGGTGGCGATAGCGGGAGATGAGTGCCACCGGGATCAGCGTCAACACGCTTCCGGTCATCAATATGGGCAGATGCGCCAGCGCCACTTCCTGCGCCAGCCAGAACAACATCAGCCACTCGGCCCCGAGCAGAACCGGCCAGTAGCCGCGCGGACATTGCAGCATCAGCCCCAGACGCAGGCCAAAGGGGAACAGCAGCACCGCCAGCTCCGGGCGCTCGACCAGGTGCAGGCTGATACTCCACAGGCAAAACCACGCGGCAGAGAAGATAAAGAAGCTGGCGATCACCGCCACCAGCCGGGAGAAGAAGGGGTTCATTACCAGCCGTCAAACATGCGGCGGGCCAGTTCGACGTCGTTGCTGACGCCGAGTTTTTCCATCAGGTTGGCGCGGTGAACGTGAACGGTTTTCGGCGACAGGCCAAGCTCGACGGCGATCTCTTTCACCGCCATCCCCTGGGCCAGCTTTTCCGCCACCTGGCGTTCGCGCTTCGTCAGCGGATCCTGCCGCCCCGCCGCCAGCTTGATGGCGATGTCCGGCGTCAGGTAGCACCCCCCCGTCGCCACGGTACGAACGGCGGCGATCAGCTCGTCCGGGCTACAGCGTTTAGAGAGAAATCCGCGCGCCCCGGCGTTCAGCGCCTGCTCCACCAGCGCCGGGCTGTCGTGGACCGACAGTATCACCGTCGCCATCCCCTTCGGCAGCTGGCTGAGCAGCTCCAGCCCGGATTGGTCCGGCATCGAGATATCGCAAATGCATACCTGTACCCCACGTCCCGGCAACCCGGCGAGCGCCTCGCGACCGGAGCCGAATTCGGCCACAACCTGAAAGTCGGGTTCCAGGTTCAGAAGCTGGGCAAATCCGGAGCGGACGATCAGGTGATCGTCGATAAGCGCGATGGTAGTCATGGTGCGGTCCTGGCGGGATGAAAAACGCGCTTACCTTAGCGATAAGCGCGCTGCTGTTCAAGCTGTGAACGATTTTCGCCGTCAGAGGATGCCGGTTGTCACCGTAAAGTGGCGCGTTTCGGCCTCTGCCAGGTGGATCAGACTGTCGCTACTTTGGGCCGCCAGGAAACCTTCCGGGCGACAGGTGGCCGGGAGGGCGAACGCGGCCACACGCTGATCGCCGTTGTAGAGGATCCACCGGGTGGCGTAGTTCAGCTCCGCGCTGGTAAAGCGGGTGACGAACGTGACGCCATCGGGTGCGATCATCCGAAATTCTGGGGTCCCGGTATAGCGATCGAGCCGATCGGCAAAAAAGACAATCTCCGGATCGTAATAGTGCGGCGCATCCAGCATCTTCAGCGTGGCTTCGCCCTGCTGCAGACGCTGATTAAACGCCAGCCACTGTTCGGTTGGCTTCACATGTGCCGGTATCGATTCGCGCAGTTGAATAGCCTCATCGGGGATATTCTGGCTGAACGTGGCCCCCTCAACGTACGCATAGTTCATGTGGCACATGTACTGCAGCGGCATTGGCACCGAGGCCAGATTGGTCACCGCCATGTCGATGTCGAACAGGGCGCTGTCTTTATGCAGAGTGACCGACGGGTGCGCCTGATAATGATGACCGAATCCCATCACATACTCATAGCGCCCGCCAATGCGCAGGCTGTCGCCCTCCAGCTCGAGCCAGGCATCGTCCATTGGCGCACACGGCATTTCACCGTGCAGCGGGTGCGTATCCTCGGGTGCAGGGCAGCCGTTTGCCAGCAGCCCGGAGTGAAACGCGAAGCAACCGTAAGTGGCGACCACCTCTTTTGCCGGCAGCGGCTGGCTGAACATGTTCTTCATCGTCAGATCGCGACCGTCGAACTCCGCATCCCAGATCATCTGACCCATCCACGGGAGGATCACCAGATGCCCGCGGGCATTCTGCACGCGCAGCCCTTCCACGCCGCTGGCATAGCGAAACGCCGTGACCGTAAAGTCGTCATTTTCCAGTAAGGTACGCGGCTGTTCATTAAACAGCGTGCGCCACAGGGGAAGTTTCGTCATTTTCAATCTCCTCAGGAGGCCGTGGCTTCGGTCAGTTCACGGCGTACTTTGCTTTCACGCCAGAAGTAGACGCCGACATAGACAAAGCACAGCATCGACACCAGGAAAGAGGCTTGCAACGAATGGAACATGTCAGCGACGTATCCCTGCACCGCAGGCACCACTGCCGCCCCGACAATCGCCATCACGATCACCGCACCCGCCATCTCGGTATGCTCGTTATCCACTGTATCCAGCGTGCCGGCATAAATGGTCGCCCAGCAAGGTCCAAACAGAATGCTCACCAGCACCGCCGCATATACCGCGCTGAAGCTCGGGGCCAGCGCAACGTAGACCAGCAGCAGCGCACCGATCACCGAATAGAGAATTAACACTTTTTCCGGGTTGAAGCGGGTCATCAGAATGTTGGCGATAAATTTGCCGATGAAGAAGCAGATGAAGCTGTACACCATAAAGTTGGAGGCATCGCGCTCGTTGATATCGCCCAGCTCCAGCGCCAGTCGGATGGTGAATGACCACACCGCGACCTGCATACCGACGTACAGGAACTGCGCCATAATGCCACGACGAAATCGCGGGTTCGCCGCCAGATAACGCAGGGTCTCCATCGCCGACGGGCGTTTGTGCTGCGCGGTTGTTGCCACTTTACAGGTCGGGAAGCGGGTCAGCAGGAACAGCACCATCACCACAACCAGCACCATAATCATGTACTTGTAGGGTTCGAGGGTGTTATCCAGCATCAGGATTTTAAACTGATGGATTTGCTCGGCGTTCATCCCGGCCATCTGCTTCTCGAGGCTGTCACCTTCGGAAAAGACCAGATATTTACCCAGCAGAATCCCGGCCACTGCGCCGATCGGGTAGAAGGTCTGGCTGACGTTAAGACGCAGCGTGGCGTAGGCTTTCGGGCCGAGCATCGAGCTGTAGGTATTGGCTGCGGTTTCCAGGAAACTCAGGCCAATAGCAATGGCGAAAATCGCCGCCAGGAACATGGTGTAGGTTGCCATGTGCGAGGCAGGGAAAAAGAGCGTACAGCCGACGATATAGAGCGTCAGCCCCATTAAAATCGCGATCTTATAGCTGCTCTTTTTAATCACCAGCGATGCCGGAATGGCGATCAGGAAATAACCGCCATAAAAAGCACTTTGCACCAGCGCAGAAGCAAAATTGCTGAGTGCAAATACACTTTTAAACTGCGTAATTAATATATCATTTAATGCCGCAGCGCATCCCCATAACGGGAATAAACAGGATAACAAAATAAACTGGAACAGAGGGGTTTTATTCAGATAGCCGTCAGGCATCTGAATGATATTTTTATCGTTCATAGTGCTACCTTTTAGTGTGCAGGGTTTTATTCGTTCATCGACAGAAATTCGTTGAATTGTTCAATGCTCGGGTAAGACGATTGCGTGCCTTTTCCGGTGACGCTGAACGCGGCAAAGAAGGAGGCTTTTTTCATGGCGGCTTCAACATCGCCGCTCTGGACGTAGTAGTGCGCGAAGCAGCCGATAAAGGCATCGCCTGCGCCGCTGGTATCCACCGCATTCACTTTAAATGCCGGGACGAACACGTCTTTATCACGCGTCATCCACAGCGCACCTTTTTCGCCCATGGTGACAATAATATTATTCAGCCCTTTATCCACCAGCGTTCTCGCGGCGAGGCAAATATTCTCGTAGGTATTCACCGGCATCCCGGTCAGAATTTCCAGCTCGGTTTCATTCGGTACAAAGAAATCACATTTACAGGCATAAGACATGTCTAATTCACGCAGTGCCGGTGCCGGATTTAATAACACCTGAATACCGTGTTTCTTACCAAATTCGATGGCGTGATAAACGGTTTCCAGCTGAACTTCAAGCTGCAATACAATGAGCTGACATTTTTTAAGATCGTCGGCCGCGCGATCGATATCTTCCGGCGAGAGGAATTTATTCGCCCCTTTGACAATCAGAATACTGTTGCTGGAACTGGCATTCACAAAAATCGGCGCCACGCCGCTGCTGGTGCAGGGCACTTTTTCGACATAGGTGGTATTGATGCCCCAGGACTCCAGATTACGGATCGTGTTATCGGCAAAAATATCGTCACCGACTTTGGTGAGCATCATCACCTTTGAATTCAGCTTAGCTGCCGCCACCGCCTGATTGGCCCCTTTACCACCACAGCCAATTTTAAAGGCTGGCGCTTCGAGCGTTTCACCCTCTTTCGGCATCTCGTTGATATAAGTGATGAGATCCACCATGTTGGAGCCGATAACCGCGATATCCATTTTACTTCCTCTCTGCAACAATCACATAACAATGATATTATCGTAACATTATCATGTTATTTCCGTATCATTTGTGACTGCGATCGCGATTAGACAATCCTCATGATTGTTTATTGTTTCACCACTCATTTTACGTGTTCGCCGTTTTTTCTCCGAGCCCCGGTGATGGCAAAGCGTGATCAAACAACATAAAACGATTAAATACATTGAGTTATACTGATAGCGCACCAGGTAATGTGGCTTTTCTTTAATGACGCCCGGCAATATAGTATGCCGCGGGAAAAATGTTTCGAACGCATCAAGAATGTTATTATAGAAACATCGAACAGTGCAGTAGCGGAGAAGGTGAATGGAAACAAAACAAAAAGAACGTATCCGGCGTCTGGTTGAACTGCTGAAGAAAACCGACCGCATTCACCTGAAAGAGGCCGCCCGGATGCTGGAAGTGTCGGTGATGACGATTCGTCGCGACCTGAGCCCCGACAATCAGGAGACGGTGCTGCCGTTAACGCTGCTGGGCGGGTATATCGTGATGGTCAACAAGCCGGCGACGGCGCCTGCCGCTCAGCCGGTCCGCAGCCAGACGCATCACCCTGACGATCTGCCGGTGGCAATTCTGGCCGCCGGGATGGTGGCGGAAAATGATCTGGTGTTTTTCGACAATGGTCCGGAGATGCCGCTGGTCATCAGCATGATCCCGGATGACATTACCTTTACCGGCATCTGCTACTCGCACCGGGTGTTTATCGCGCTCAACGAAAAACCGAATGCGACGGCCATTCTGTGCGGCGGCACCTACCGGGCGAAGAGCGATGCCTTCTATGACACCAGCAACCCGTCGGTGCTGGACTCCCTGAACCCGCGCAAGGCATTTATCTCCGCCAGCGGCGTGCATGAGCACTACGGTGTGACCTGGTTTAACCCGGATGACCTCGCCACCAAACGCAAGGCCATCCAGCACGGACTGCGTAAAATCCTGCTGGCGCGGTATGCCCTGTTTGATGAAGTGGCCTCCGCCAGCATCGGGCCGCTGTCCGCCTTTGATGTGCTGATCAGCGACCGACCGCTGCCGGCAGATTACCCGGCGCACTGCCGGAACGGGTTTGTGAAAGTCATCACCCCGGATTCCGCCAGCGAGTAGGTTATTCGAAGAACACCGCAATTTTGTTAAACATGGTCGGATCGGACTGGTTGCGCACCACTTTCACCACGTCTTCCAGCTTGTCGATCTGGGCCATCATCTGCTCCAGTCGCTGATCGTCGTTCACCAGCAGCCAGATGCGGCTGTGCTCGCTGCCCTGAATCGGCAGACAGAGAATGCCTTCTACGTTAAACGCCCGGCGGGCAAACAGCCCGCAGACGTGGGTCATGACGCCAGGGTGGTTGCGGACGGTGAGTTCCAGAATGACGTTATCATGTTGCTTCTGCATGGCTTATTCCCCCACCATTTCAGTATTGGCCGCACCCGGCGGAACCATCGGATAGACTTTTTGTTGTGGATCGATACGCACGTGGATCAGCGCCGGACCCGGGCGTGAGATCGCCGCCTGCAGCGCGGCATGCGCATCCTCTTGTGCATTTAAATCGCAGGTATGCAGGCCAAAACCGGCGGCAATCTGCATAAAGTTGATCGTTCCCGGATAGGTCGCAGCAAACACCCCCTGCTTGTAGAACAGGCTCTGCTGCTGATGCACCAGCCCCAGCGCTTCGTTGTTCATCAGAATGATTTTCACGTCCAGCTGGTTTTCCGCGGCGGTCGCCATCTCCTGAATGTTCATCATCAGGCTGCCGTCACCGGAGAAGCAGATCACCTTGCGATCCGGGTTCGCCAGCGCCGCGCCGACGGCGGCAGGCAGGCCAAAGCCCATCGTCCCCAGCCCGCCGGAGGTGAGCCACTGGCGCGGACGGTTCAGCGGATAGGCCTGCGCCGTCCACATCTGATGCTGACCCACGTCGGTGGTGATGATGGCGCTGTCGTCCACGCAGGCGGCGACGGCGTTAATCAGCCCGTAGTGGCTCAGCGGATCGCCAGCGGTTGGGATCGCCCCCGGGAACTCCTGCTGCAATCCGCTCACCTGCTGATGCCACGCGCTGCGTGGAGTGGCCTCAATCTGCGGCAGCAGCTGAGCCAGCACCTCGTTCACATCACCCTGAATGGCGACGTGCGGCTGCTTGATTTTGCCCAGTTCGGCGCGGTCGATATCCACGTGAATGATTTTGGCATTCGGGCAGAACTGCTCGGTTTTGCCAATCGCCCGGTCATCAAAACGTGCGCCGAGAACAATCAGCAGATCGGCTTCCTGCAGGATAAAGTTGGTGCTGCGCGCGCCGTGCATCCCGAGCATCCCCAGCGACAGCGGGTGCGCTTTTGGCAGCATACCCAGCGCCATCAGGGTCATGGTGGTTGGCAGACTGGCTTTTTCGGCCAGCGTGCGCACCGCTTGCGGGGCATCGATTACTCCACCACCCAGATACAGTACCGGACGCTCTGCGGCGTTGATCATCGCGGCGGCTTCGCGCACGCTGTCGGCGCTGAATTCCGGCGAGGGCGCACGGGTGCCTGGGTCGGGCAAGACGTCGATCTCAATTTCAGCGGTCTGCACATCCTTAGGAATGTCTATCCACACCGGGCCTGGACGGCCGGACTGCGCAATGCGGAACGCATCGCTGATAACCTGCGGTAATTCGCTGATATCGCGCACTAAATAGTTGTGCTTGGTGATGGGGATAGAGATGCCGTAGGTGTCAACTTCCTGGAACGCATCGGTGCCGATCATCGAGGCAGGCACCTGGCCGGTAATGCAGACTAACGGAATAGAGTCGAGGCGCGCATCGGCGATGGCGGTCACCAGGTTGGTGGCCCCCGGCCCGCTACAGGCCATGCAGACCGCCGGTTTGCCTTCGGTACGCGCCATGCCCTGGGCGATAAAGCCCGCGCCCTGCTCGTGACGCGCCAGCACATGGCGGATCTGCGTGCTCTGGCTTAAGGCGTCGTACAGCGGAAGAACCGTCCCGCCAGGAATACCGGCAACAATCGTAATGCCCTGACGTTCCAGTAAATGAACGATTAACTGCGCGCCAGTAAAGCGCGTCTTAATGGATGTTGTGCCCGAACTTGCCATGCTCCAGTCCTTTTATTCTGGGCCGACTTTCCGGGGGGCGTTAAACAAAAACCCCGCCGGTTTGCGCCGGCGGGGTTTGGAATCGTGTGTTGATTCAGTCCCTACGGCGCATTGCCGACGACCACCACCACACGCACGACGACCACTGCGGCTGGGTGCGCAGTTTTTAGTAGGGTCGAAGTCAGGATGGAAGCGTTCATGAGGACCTGTCTCTGGAATCATTGAGTGGATTTATACAAACACAGGTTTTCAGACGTGACAATGGAATTATTTTCATCTGCATAAAAATGCGTCAGCGATCACGTTTTTTATGCTGGATGATGAAAACAGTCGATCGCTGTTTTCACCTTATTCAATGAATAAAGCAGGCGATATGCCAAATCGGGCCGCCAGCTTTTTTATGTGGTTCAAGGTGAGCTGACGCTGGCCATTAAGCACTCTTGAAACCATTGATTTACTGCCAATTTCTTCCTGAAAGTCAGCCAGGGTCAATTTATACTGATCCATGAGGCTTCTTAAAACCGCAATACCGACAGGGAGAGATTCCATTTCCTCGCGTAACGCAATCATGGCGGGTTGATTCGCTTCGTAGCGGCTGATTCTTGCGCACACGATATCCAGCAAAGGACTGTCTGGATCGTACATCAGCAAGTACTCAACCAGCTCAAGCGCTTCGTTATAATCTTTCTCGTTCGGATGTTCACCCAGTAACGGAACTGCCGCCACAAGGGCGTGCGTAGCTTTCATTGCATCAGCGACGATCATCATTTCTTCCTCTTGGTGCGATGTTTATCCGTAAAACGGTCATATTCCTTATGAGTAAAAACATGGCGCACATAAAACTTCTGGCTTTCAAAGAAAATGAGAGCCACTACTCTGAGACTGTTATTTGCAATATCAATAACATAGTGCTTATCCAGATACTTAAAATTGTCCAGTGTTGGATAGAGCCTTTTAAGCGCAGCAGGCGTCGGGCAATTTCCCTTTTCGATAATTCTTCCCAGAAGGAGAAGCTCTTCCTTGTGCTGCGGGAACTGATTTACCGCATCTAAAATAGCCTTCATTGAAATTAAGTGCATGCTTCTTGCCTGCCGCGTCCGTTGCCATTATGGCAAAGATAATAATCATTGCCAATTAGTCAACGGACATCATTTTTATGCGTGGTTTTTCGGATTTTGCAGTGGGTAGCCGCCCCGCTTCAATCACTGGCAACATTAGTTGCCGAAAATGTTTATAAACCCTGCCTTATTCCCCTTCTTCATTCATCACTGCAATGCTTAACTTGTTATCTTACTGTGGTAGATTCACCCCGCCTTTTGCGCCACAGGCAGTTACTTATTCTTTATCTCAATAAATTAAGAACATATTCAGCGACATGAAAAAACAACGGAACGTTAATTTACTATTAATGTTGGTCCTGCTGGTCGCCGTCGGTCAGATGGCGCAGACCATTTATATCCCGGCGATTGCAGATATGGCGAAGGCGTTGCAGGTACGTGAAGGGGCCGTCCAGAGCGTAATGGCCGCCTATCTGCTGACCTATGGCGTGTCGCAGCTGTTCTACGGCCCGCTCTCGGACCGCGTCGGCCGCCGTCCGGTAATCCTCGTCGGCATGACCATTTTTATGATCGCGACCCTGATTGCGATGACCACCCACAGCCTGAGTACGCTGATTGCTGCCAGTGCATTGCAGGGTGTCGGCACCGGGGTGGGCGGCGTGATGGCCCGTACCCTGCCGCGCGATATGTATCAGGGCAGCCAGCTTCGGCATGCCAACAGCCTGCTGAATATGGGCATTCTGGTTAGCCCGCTGCTGGCGCCGCTGATTGGTGGCCTGCTGGATACGATGTGGTCCTGGCGCGCCTGTTACGGTTTCCTGCTGGTGCTGTGCGTGATTGTGACCTTCAGCATGGCGCGCTGGATGCCGGAAACCCGACCAACGGATGCGCCGCGCACGAAGCTGCTGACCAGCTACAAAATCCTGTTCGGCAACGGCGCCTTTACCTGTTACGTGCTGATGCTGATCGGCGGCCTGGCGGGCATCGCCGTATTCGAAGCCAGCTCCGGGGTACTTCTGGGTGCGGGGCTCGGTCTCAGCAGCATGGTGGTGAGTATTCTGTTTATTCTGCCGATCCCGGCGGCGTTTTTCGGCGCCTGGTTTGCCGGACGCGCCAATAAACGCTTTTCTACCCTGATGTGGCAGGCGGTGGTGAGCTGTCTGCTGGCGGGGTTGATGATGTGGATCCCAGGCCTGTTCGGGGTGATGACCGTCTGGACCCTGCTGATCCCGGCGGCGCTGTTCTTCTTTGGCGCGGGGATGTTGTTCCCGCTGGCGACCAGCGGCGCGATGGAGCCGTTCCCGTTCCTCGCGGGTACCGCCGGGGCGCTGGTGGGTGGCCTGCAGAATATCGGCTCGGGCGCGCTGGCCTGGCTCTCCGCAATGCTGCCGCAAAACGGGCAGGCAAGCCTGGGCTTGCTGATGACGTTAATGGGCCTGCTGATTTTGCTGTGCTGGCTGCCGCTGGCCTCCCGCGTTTCGCATCACGAACAGGCGGTGTAATCAGGTCGCCTTTTCTTTCAACCAGTGGATAAAGGCATCAATTTTTGGCCACTGACGCCCGGACAGCGTCGACACGTAATAGTGCTGGTGGCATTTCAGGGTCTGCTCGCCAAACGGCGCGATCAGCTCACCACGATCCAGACGCTTCTGCACCAGCCGTTTTCGCCCCATCGCCACGCCAACGTGGTTGATGGCGGCGATCACCGCTAAATCTGAACGATCGAATCCAATTCCCGCCGATGGCGGCAAGTTCACCGCAAAATGTTGCGCCCAACTAAACCACTCGTCAGTACCGGAATCGTTACTCCAGGCCTGTCTGTCATGCAGCAGCGTGCAGTGGCGCAGGTTATCGGGATTGCTCAGCAGCTGATGCTCGCGGGCATAATCCGGTGAGCAGACCGGCAGGATCGCCTCATCCATTAAAAAGTGGTGTGAGAGCTGAGTTGGCGGCATATCGTCGAAGTAGAGCGCCAGATCGATGCCGGTTCGCTGCATATTAACGTAATCATTCCCGGTCAGGATGGTGAGCGAGATAGACGGATAGCGGCGGGTAAAGTCACCCAACATCGGTACCAGCCAGCACTGGGCAATCGACGGGCGCGAATAGACGGTCAGCGTGCCGGAAAGGGCCTGGTTTTTGATGTCGAGGATCTCCTGATTCAGGGTATCCAGCGACGATTTCAGGGTCCAGTAGACGCGCTTTCCCTCCTGGGTCAGCTCCACTTTACGGTGTGAGCGGACAAACAGCGCAATCCCCAACTCCTCTTCCAGCAGGTTCATCCGATGGCTTACCGCACTCGGGCTCAGGGACAGCTCTTCTGCCGCCAGCGCGAACGACTCGTGTCGCGCGGCCACTTCAAAGGTGTGCATCTTCGACAGCTGCCAGCCATTCAGTAAGCGATGTCTCGCCTCATTGCCCTCGTTCATCACCCTGCTCTCTTTTGCCTCATATCTGCCCCCAGAATACCCGTTAAAGATGAGAAAATGAGAACCAACGACGCTATAAATGCATTTTTTAGAGGAATGTCACTCAGTTGATCCAATCTGGCTCATGTGAGCCGTAATTTATATCGTTTGTCAGCCCCGGCGGTTTTTTCGTCCAATACCCGCAGATAACTTGAGGGTGAGGTGAGATATGGGATCTCCGGTCTGGGTTGTGGCCACGCTGCTAATAAGCATCGTGCTGATTGTGTTTACTATCGTAAAACTGAAGTTTCACCCGTTCCTCGCCCTGCTGCTGGCGAGCTTTTTTGTCGGCAGCATGATGAGGATGAGTCCGCTGGATATGGTCAACGCCATTGAGAGCGGCATCGGCGGCACGCTGGGCTTTCTGGCGGCGGTCATTGGCCTTGGCACTATTCTGGGCAAAATGATGGAAGTGTCGGGGGCGGCGGAGCGGATTGGTCTGACGCTACAGCGCTGCCGCTGGCTCTCTGTCGATGTGATCATGGTACTGGTGGGGATGATTTGCGGCATTACGCTGTTCGTTGAAGTGGGCGTGGTGCTGCTGATCCCGCTGGCCTTCTCCATCGCCAAAAAGACCCATACTTCGCTGCTCAAACTGGCAATCCCACTCTGTACCGCGCTGATGGCGGTGCACTGCGTGGTGCCGCCGCACCCGGCGGCGCTGTTTGTCACCAATAAGCTGGGTGCCGATGTCGGGACGGTGATCGTCTATGGCCTGCTGGTCGGGCTGATGGCTTCCCTGATCGGCGGCCCGCTGTTCCTGAAGCTGCTGGGCAACCGCCTGCCGTTTAAATCCGTTCCGGCTGAATTTTCAGACCTGAACGTGCGGGAGGAGCATACCCTGCCGTCGCTGGGTGCCACGCTGTTTACCGTCCTGCTGCCCATCGGCCTGATGCTGGTGAAAACCCTCGCCGAACTGAATATGGCGAAAACCGGCACCTTGTATACGCTGCTGGAGTTTATCGGCAACCCGATCACGGCGATGTTTATTGCGGTGTTTGTCGCCTACTACCTGCTGGGGCTGCGTCAGCAGATGGGGATGGCTACCCTGCTGACCCATACCGAAAACGGTTTTGGATCGATCGCCAATATTCTGCTGATTATTGGCGCGGGCGGGGCGTTTAACGCGATCCTCAAAACCAGCGGTTTAGCCGATACGCTGGCGCTGATTCTGTCGAATCTGCATATGCATCCCATCCTGCTCGCCTGGCTGGTGGCACTGATCCTGCACGCAGCGGTGGGGTCTGCCACAGTGGCGATGATGGGTGCGACGGCGATTGTCGCCCCGATGCTGCCACTCTACCCAAACGTCAGTCCGGAGATCATCACCATTGCCATCGGTTCCGGAGCCATTGGCTGCACGATCGTCACCGATTCACTCTTCTGGCTGGTGAAGCAGTACTGTGGTGCCAGCCTGAATGAGACCTTCAAATACTATACGACGGCGACTTTTATCGCTTCGGTGCTTGCACTTGGCGGCACGTTCCTGCTTTCTTTTATTATCTAGCGCGAAGAGATCTCTTATGGAAAACGCAAACATCACCACCTTAATCGCCCAATATCCTCTGGTTGAGGACCTGATCGCTCTGAAAGAGACGACCTGGTTTAACCCGAAAGTCACCACCCTTGCTGAAGGGCTACCGTGGGTGGGGTTGACGCAGGCGGATGTGGACGATGCCCATGCCCGGCTGGCGCGCTTTGCCCCCTGGCTGGCGAAAGCCTTCCCGGAAACGGCAGACAATCACGGCATTATCGAATCCCCGCTGGTCGCCCTTCCGGCCATGCACGCGCGGCTGGAAAAAGAGACCGGGATGACGATCCCCGGCACCCTGCTGCTGAAAAAAGACAGCCACCTGCCGATTTCGGGCTCGATTAAAGCCCGCGGCGGTATCTATGAAGTACTGGCCCACGCCGAAAAACTGGCGCTGGCCGCCGGGTTGTTATCCCTTGAGGATGACTACAGCAAGCTGCTCCAGCCGGAATACCGTGAGTTCTTTGGCCGTCACAGCATTGCGGTCGGTTCGACCGGCAATCTAGGGCTCTCCATTGGCATCGCCAGCGCCCGCGTCGGCTTTAAGGTGACGGTGCATATGTCCGCCGACGCCCGGGAGTGGAAAAAAGCCAAACTGCGCAGCCACGGGGTGACGGTTGTTGAGTACGAACAGGATTACGGCGTCGCGGTGGAGCAAGGGCGCAAAGCGGCTGAAAGCGATCCGAACTGCTTCTTTATCGACGATGAAAACTCCCACACCCTGTTCTTAGGCTATGCCGTGGCGGGCGAGCGCCTGAAAGCGCAGTTCGCCGAACAGGGCCGGGTGGTAGATGCAGATCACCCGCTGTTTGTCTATCTGCCGTGCGGCGTGGGCGGCGGGCCTGGCGGGGTGGCATTTGGGCTGAAGCTGGCCTTTGGCGATCACGTACACTGCTTCTTTGCCGAGCCGACGCACTCTCCGTGCATGCTGTTGGGGGTGTATACCGGCCTCCACGATGAGATTGCGGTGCAGGATCTGGGGATTGATAACCTCACCGCAGCCGATGGCCTGGCGGTCGGCCGTGCCTCCGGCTTTGTCGGCCGCGCAATGGAGCGCCTGCTTGATGGGTTTTACACCCTCTCGGATCAGAGCATGTACAACATGCTGGGCTGGCTGGCGCAAGAGGAAAACATTCGCCTTGAGCCGTCGGCGCTGGCGGGCATGGCCGGGCCGGTACGCCTCGCCGCCTCCGGTCGCTATCCGCTGGAGAACGCCACCCATCTGGTGTGGGCCACCGGCGGCGGCATGGTCCCGGACGACGAGATGGCAAAGTATCTGGCGAAAGGGCAGTAACCTAGCGGCTCTGGTACAGCAGGGCCATCAGCTCAATTGGCGAACGGTGATGGCGGATTAAATCGCGCATCACCCGCATATGCGGGGCCGAATGGCGGAAAAAGGCCTGATACCCCGCGCACAGCATGCTTTTACCGTCTGTCCGCTGCGTCGGGCCATCGCGGCTGCACAGCGGGCGCGCCATGCAGGTCTGGCATTCCGGGGGCAATGCCGTGTGTTCCCGCTGTGCGCAGGTTGACGGCGTGTCGCACCACACCGCCAGCGTCAAATCAAAAAGCGGCACAACGACGCGACCTATATCCTCCCGCACCCAGACATCAAACACCGCCGACAGAAATACCCCCCACTGACAGTCGGTAATCGCATCCGGGTTATCGCGATCCTGCAGGGGAATAAACTGCAGAGACGGTTTGCCCTGCGCGCGCAGAGTGCGATACAGCCGCTCCGGTTGCTGGCTGTTCTGACGATCCACCACCGTTTGCAGCGTGAAAGGCACGGGCTTCGCCTTAATATGACATCCTGTCATGGGAGTTCCCTGATAAAAGTAATGAGACGATTAACATGAGTAGCAGCAAACAGTAATGCGAGGGATAACACTGCGAGGGCGATCATAAATTTAATACGCACCGAGCGGGATGCTGAAAAGTCATACTGGGCCACATCCATCAGATTACGGCTGCGGGTGTAGTACCAGAGCACCAGCGCCACAATCGCCAGTATCCCCAGCGAGACCCAAAACAGCACGCCCGCCTGCTGCCAGTTATGCTTAATCGCCAGCACCATTAAGGCACCGTAGCCCAGCAGGGTGCGAAACCAGGCCAGCGAGGTGCGCTCCGGCTGCAAACCGGGATCGGCCAGCCGACGCGCCTTGCGGCTATCCGCCATACAGCACCAGCCCCATGACCACCACCGCCACCACCATCAGGATCAGGCTGATAATCAGCAAGCTGTGGGTATAAGGCAGATCCTCTTTCAGGCGCATCGCCTGTTCATTTCGCAGCCAGCGCAGGTAGCCGTAGATCGCAAGCCCCCCAGAGAACAAGCACAGCAGCAGCGCCAGCAGCTGGCGAATAACCGGTGTCGCAAAGTCGGGGGCTAACTGGTCGAGGCCGACACCGGCCGCCAGAAAACCCAGCGCGGTGCGGATCCACGCCAGAAAGGTACGCTCGTTCGCCAGCGAGAAGCGATAATCCGGCGCTTCGCCGAGGCGGGAAATTTTCATATGCATTCCTTTTTGCTGTCATTGCCGGACGGCGGCATAAACACCTTATCCGGCATTTTAGTTAGAACTTCTACTTTTTCACCTCCACTTTCACACCCTGGGTTGGTAAACCCGTGTCGTAGTCGCTTACAACGGGAGGGTAACCGTCGCAGGGACACGGGGGGATGAGAGCTATCAGGTCACCTGGCCGTGCGATAAGAAAAAGCCGCTGATCCCACCCTCTACACGTTACAGGGGTGCGGAAAGTTCCACCTCCGCGATGGCAAGAGCATTACGCTCAGCGGCGCCGGGTAAAACGATTAATGCAGTTCAGGCCAGTAATCTTTGTTGGCCGGGATGAAATCATCAAGAATTGCTTTTGCGACAGATGCACTCGGCACGGTTTTCGACAGCGTAATCGCCTGCCAGAGCTTCTGATACGAACGCTGTTCCCAGGCATCGACCACCAGTTTTTCCACCGCCACCTGCTGGCTCATTA
>NZ_JBOGBT010000080.1:0-8069 GCF_051656365.1 Silvania sp.
CGCCGTCAATGTAACGGCGGATCAGATAGCCCGAAATAAAGAAGAATACCGGCATGCGAAACGGTGCCAGATAGAGATTAAAATAGACCCAGCATTTGGCGAGCAGCGTCGAAAGCGGGGCCTGCAGCGCATCCAGATGGGGATAAAAGGTGATCACCGAGTGATAGATCACCACCAGGCAGATGCAGAGCCCTTTGATCTGATTAATCCATAATGCTTTTTGTTTCATTGCCTACCGAGTCCTGTTTTGCCATAAAAGTAACCGGTCATGTTGTGGGTCAACGCGCGGGATGTAATCGGTAAGAGTCTGTATCCGGACGATTTTCAGAAAAGGTGCAGGCTGCGTCGCGAGGCAGGCTTGGTTGAATCGCTGTCTACGCTGCTGATTTAACGTGTTTTTTCGGATTAATGATTAGTAAAGCACCGGGTTTCAGTCATTTACCCCTGGCGGATTCGCTTATATACTCACGGGTCTGCTCTCAGCAAACAGACGGATTTCATGTACCAACCTGTCGCACTATTCATAGGCCTGCGTTATATGCGTGGGCGCGCCGCGGACCGATTCGGTCGCTTTGTCTCCTGGCTTTCTACCATTGGCATTACGCTTGGCGTGATGGCACTGGTGACGGTTCTCTCCGTCATGAACGGCTTTGAGCGCGAGCTGCAAAACAACATTCTGGGGCTGATGCCGCAGGCCATTCTTTCATCTTCTACCGGCTCGGTTAACCCGCAGCAGCTGCCCGAAAGCGCAGTCAAGCTGCAGGGCGTAAGCCGCGTGGCACCGATCGTCTCCGGCGACGTGGTGCTGCAAAGCGCGCGCAGCGTGGCGGTGGGGGTGATGCTTGGCATCGACCCGGCACAAAAAGATCCCCTGACGCCGTATCTGGTGAACGTCAAGCAGAGCGATCTGGCCCCCGGCCAGTACAACGTCATTCTGGGCGAGCAGCTGGCCGGTCAGCTGGGGGTCAACCGCGGCGATCAGCTGCGGGTGATGGTGCCCTCTGCCAGCCAGTTCACCCCGATGGGGCGTCTGCCGAGCCAGCGTCTGTTTAACGTGATTGGGACCTTTGCCGCCAGCAGTGAAGTGGACGGCTACCAGATGCTGGTCAATATCCAGGACGCGTCACGCCTGATGCGCTACCCGCTCGGCAATATTACCGGCTGGCGTCTGTGGCTGAACGAGCCGCTGAAGGTCGACGTCTTAAGTCAGCAAAAACTGCCGGAAGGCACCAAATGGCAGGACTGGCGCGAGCGTAAGGGCGAGCTGTTCCAGGCCGTACGCATGGAAAAAAACATGATGGGCCTGCTGCTGAGCCTGATAGTCGCCGTAGCCGCCTTTAACATCATTACCTCGCTGGGCCTGATGGTGATGGAGAAGCAGGGCGAAGTGGCGATCCTGCAAACCCAGGGGCTCACACCCCGGCAGATCATGGCGGTGTTTATGGTCCAGGGGGCCAGCGCCGGCATCGTCGGGGCCTTGCTTGGGGCGTTGCTGGGCACTTTGCTGGCCAGCCAGCTCAATAATCTGATGCCGGTAATCGGCGCGCTTCTCGACGGCGCAGCCCTGCCGGTGGCCATTGAGCCGCTGCAGGTGGTGGGCATTGCGCTGGTCGCGATGGCCGTTGCGTTACTCTCCACGCTTTATCCTTCCTGGCGCGCTGCCGCCACCCAACCCGCTGAGGCTTTACGCTATGAATAAGATCCTGTTGCAATGCGACAACCTGTGCAAACGCTATCAGGAAGGCACGGTGCAGACGGATGTCCTGCACAATGTCAGCTTCAACGTCGGGGAAGGGGAGATGATGGCGATTGTCGGCACCTCAGGCTCCGGGAAAAGTACCTTGCTGCACCTGCTGGGTGGGCTGGATACGCCTACCTCCGGTGACGTGGTGTTCTCCGGCACGCCGCTGAGCGCCATGTCCTCGAGTGCGAAGGCCGATTTGCGTAACCGGGAGCTGGGCTTTATCTATCAGTTCCACCACCTGTTGCCGGACTTTACCGCCCTGGAAAACGTGGCGATGCCGCTGTTGATTGGCAAAAAGAAACCGGCGGAGATCAACGCCCGCGCCAGCGATATGCTGAAAGCGGTCGGCCTCGGCCATCGTGGTAACCATCGCCCTTCTGAACTCTCCGGCGGTGAGCGTCAGCGCGTGGCGATTGCCCGTGCGCTGGTCAACAATCCGCGGCTGGTGCTGGCGGATGAACCGACCGGCAACCTTGATGCCCGCAACGCCGACAGTATTTTCCAGCTGATTGGCGAGTTGAACGCTTCGCAGGGCACCGCCTTCCTGGTGGTGACGCATGATTTACAGCTGGCAAAACGCATGTCCCGCCAGCTGGAGATGCGTGACGGTCGCCTGAACGCCGAGCTGACCCTGATGGGGGCAGATTAATGGCTTCACCGTTATCGTTACTCATCGGCCTGCGTTTTAGCCGGGGCCGCCGTCGCGGCGGCATGGTGTCGCTCATTTCCGTTATCTCTACCGTGGGTATTGCGCTGGGCGTGGCGGTGCTGATCGTCGGCCTGAGCGCCATGAACGGCTTCGAGCGTGAGCTGAATAACCGCATTCTGGCGGTGGTGCCGCACGGGGAAATCGAGCCGGTTAACCAACCGTGGACTAACTGGAACGAGGCCCTGAACAAAGTCGAAAAAGTGCCGGGCATTGCCGCCGCGGCGCCGTATATCAACTTTACCGGGCTGATGGAGAGCGGGGCCAACCTGCGCGCTATCCAGGTGAAAGGGGTGAACCCGCGCCAGGAGGAGAAGCTCAGCGCGCTGCCGCAGTTTATTAAAGACGGCGCATGGGCCAGCTTTAAGGCGGGCGAGCAGCAGATTATTATCGGTAAGGGCGTGGCCGACGCGCTGAAAGTGAAGCAGGGCGACTGGGTGTCAATCATGATCCCCAACGCCAGTGCCGACCATAAGCTGCAGCAGCCGAAGCGCGTGCGCCTGCACGTCGCGGGCATTCTGCAATTGAGCGGCCAGCTCGATCATAGCTTTGCGATGGTCCCCATCGAAGATGCGCGCCAGTATCTGGATATGGGCAGCAGCGTGACCGGCATTGCCATCAAGGTCAACGACGTTTTTAACGCCAACAAGCTGGTGCGCGACGCCGGGGAAGTGACTAACAGCTACGTCTACATCAAGAGCTGGATCGGCACGTACGGCTATATGTACCGCGACATCCAGATGATCCGCGCCATCATGTATCTGGCGATGGTACTGGTGATCGGCGTGGCCTGCTTTAACATCGTCTCCACCCTGGTGATGGCGGTAAAAGACAAGAGCGGCGACATTGCCGTGCTGCGCACCCTCGGCGCAAAGGACGGTCTTATTCGCGCCATCTTCGTCTGGTACGGTCTGCTGGCGGGCCTGCTGGGCAGCCTGTGCGGCGTGGTAATCGGGGTGGTGGTTTCACTGCAGCTGACGCCAATCATTAACGGAATTGAAGCGCTGATCGGCCATCAGTTCCTGTCAGGCGATATCTATTTTATTGACTTCCTGCCGTCAGAATTACATTGGCTGGATGTCGTTTATGTACTGGTCACGGCGCTGTTGCTGAGTCTGTTGGCGAGCTGGTATCCGGCACGTCGCGCAAGCAAAATTGACCCGGCGAGGGTGCTCAGTGGCCAGTAATTACGTCATGATCCGGTGAGCGTTGCCGCCGGATCAGAAAGAGGAATGCGTTATGTATTACGGATTTGATATTGGCGGCACCAAAATTGCGCTGGGCGTGTTTGACAGCAACCTGAAGCTGCAGTGGGAAACCCGTGTTCCCACCCCCCGCGAAAGCTACGATGAATTCTTAACGGCGATTGTCGCGCTGGTGACACAGGCCGATACCCGCTTCGGCGTTAAAGGCAGCGTCGGGATTGGTATTCCTGGGATGCCGGAAACCGACGATGGCACACTGTATGCCGCCAACGTCCCGGCTGCCAGCGGTAAGCCGCTGCGCGCTGACCTTACCGCACTGCTGGAGCGCGACGTGCGCCTCGACAACGATGCGAACTGCTTTGCCCTCTCCGAAGCCTGGGACGACGAGTTCCAGCAATATCCGTTAGTGATGGGTCTGATCCTCGGCACCGGCGTCGGCGGCGGGATTGTCATCGACGGCAAAGCGATTACCGGGCGCAGCTATATCACCGGCGAGTTTGGTCATATTCGCCTGCCGGTGGATGCGCTGGAGGTGGTCGGGCGCGATTTTCCGCTGATCCGCTGCGGCTGCGGTCAGCACGGTTGCATCGAAAATTACCTTTCAGGCCGTGGATTTGCATGGCTTTATGAACACTTCTATCATCAAAAACGGCAGGCGCCAGAAATAATCGCCCTGTGGGAACAGGGGGATGAACAGGCTCTCGAGCACGTTGAGCGCTACCTCGATCTGCTGGCCGTGTGCCTTGGTAATATTCTGACCATCGTCGATCCGGACCTGCTGGTGATCGGCGGGGGATTATCGAACTTTACGGCGATCGCCGAACGGCTGTCAGGACGTTTACCGCGTCATCTGCTGCCGGTTGCCCGCGTGCCGCGCATTGAGCGCGCACGACATGGCGATGCCGGGGGAATGCGCGGTGCCGCGTTCCTTCATCTTACCCGCTAGCCATACGAGGTTATTATGCTGTCGCGTCGGTCACATCGACTCAGCCGTTTTCGCAAAAACAAACGTCGCTTGCGTGAGCGCTTACGCCAGCGGATCTTCTTCCAGGACGCCGCGTTGCCCGAACTGATGGAAAAACCCAGAGTCGTGGTGCTGACCGGCGCGGGGATCTCCGCCGAGTCAGGCATTCGTACCTTCCGTGCGGCCGACGGGCTGTGGGAAGAGCATCGGGTGGAAGATGTCGCCACCCCGGAAGGCTTTGCCCGTAATCCGCAGCTGGTGCAGGCGTTCTACAACGCCCGTCGCCGTCAGCTCCAGTCGTCGGAGGTGGCGCCTAATGCCGCCCATCTGGCGCTGGCGGCGCTGGAAGAGGCGCTGGGGGATCGTTTTCTGCTGGTGACGCAGAATATCGATAACCTGCACGAACGGGCCGGTAATAAGAATGTGATCCACATGCACGGTGAACTGCTGAAGGTACGCTGCGCCAGCAGCGGCCAGGTGTTGAACTGGACCGGCGATGTGACCCTCGATGACAAATGCCACTGCTGCCAGTTTCCCGCACCGCTGCGCCCGCACGTGGTCTGGTTTGGCGAAATGCCGCTGGGAATGGATGACATCTATAGTGCGCTGGCGATGGCCGATGTGTTTATCGCCATTGGCACCTCCGGGCACGTTTACCCGGCAGCCGGATTCGTCCACGAAGCGAAGCTGCAGGGGGCGCACACGGTGGAGCTGAATCTGGAGCCGAGCCAGGTCGGGAGTGAGTTCGAAGAGAAAGCCTACGGACTGGCGAGCGACGTGGTACCGGCGTTTGTAGATAAGTTATTGAAGGGATTATGACATTGTGATTTGCCGGGCGGCATTGTGCTTGCCCGGCCTACGTGCTTTTACTCCCTCTCCCTGTGTGAGAGGGGCGGGGTGAGGGCATCAGGCCGTACGAAATTAACGACCCGCCTTCAACTTCTGGTAATACTCTTCATACAGGCGGCTGGCGTCGCCGACATCATTCTGCCATTCGCCTTTGCTGATAATATTCGCGTCCGGATACAGCGATTTATCGTTCGCCACCTCCGGGCTCAGCAGCTTGCGCGCCGCCAGGTTTGGCGTCGGGTAGCCGATGGTTTCTGCCACCTGTTTTGCCACATCCGGGCGCAGCAGGAAGTTGATCAGCAGCAGGGCACCTTCAACGTTTTTAGCATTGGCCGGGATTGCGAGGCTGTCCATCCAGAAAATCCCGCCCTCCTCAGGCCACACCACCTCCAGCGGCGTGCCGGCCTGACGCGCCACATAGGCGGAGCCGTTCCACACCATCCCCAGATTCACTTCCCCTTCCATGTACGGGTTGGCCGGGTTATCTGAGTTAAACGCTGCGACGTTGGGCATCAGCTTTTGCAGCTCGTGATAGGCCGCTTCAACTTCTTTTGGGTCGGTGGTGTTGCCGGAATAACCTAACTTGCGCAGCGCAATCTGGAACACTTCACGCGCGTCGTCGGTCAGCAGTAGTCCGCCTTTGTACTCCGGTTTCCACAGATCGGCCCAGCGGGTGACGCTTTTTGGATCCAATTCGTCACGGTTGATGCCAATCGCCGTGGCACCCCAGATATAGGGAATGGAGTAGTCATTGCCCGGGTCAAATGGCTTGTTGAGCATCTCAGGATCGAGGTTGCCAAAGTGGGTGAGCTTCGTTTTGTCGATCTTCTGGATCATGCCCTCTTTGCGCATCTTGTCGACGAAATAGGTGGAGGGCACCACCAGGTCATACGCCCCATCTTTGTAGGTTTTGAGCTTGGCGTACATGGTCTCATTCGACTCATAGGTCGAATAAATCACCTTGATGCCGGTCTCTTTCGTGAACTGCTCCAGCAGGCCTGGCGGCACATACTCGGTCCAGTTGTAGAAGTAGAGCGTTTTGCTGTCGTCCGCGTGCGCAGCGCTCATGCCGATTGCCAGAGCGCCTGCCGCGAGCAGGTGGCGTGACCATTTAATCATTTAACGTCCCCTGAGATTCGAGCCTGTTTCTCCAGGCTCTTTGTTTTATCACGAGCAATAAGCTGGCTGGCGATGACCAGAACCAGCGATAACACCAACAGAATGGTCGCCAGCGCGTTCACCTCGGGTGACACGCCGACTTTCACCATCGAATAGATCTTCAACGGTAGAATTTCATAGCTGGGTCCGGTGACGAACGACGACACCACCACGTCATCCATTGACAGGGTAAAGCTTAGCAGCCAACCGGCGGCCACTGCGGGCATTGCCAGCGGCAGAATGATTTTGCGCAGGATGATGATTTCGCTGGCCCCCAGATCTTTCGCCGCCTCCAGCATCCGCACGTCAAAGCCTTTCAGACGGGAGTAAACCGTCACCACCACAAACGGCAGGCAGAAGGTGATGTGCGAGAACAGCAGCGACCAGAAGCCCAGCTGTACGCCCAGCAGCATAAACAGCACCAGCAGCGAAATGGCCATCACGATATCCGGCGACATCATCACCACAAACAGCATCCCGCTGACAAAGGGCTTACCGCGAAAACGGTAGCGGTACAGCGCCACGGCGGTCAGGGAACCGATCAGCGTGGCAAACGTCGCCGAGAAGACCGCCATGGTCAGCGAGTGCTGTGCCGCCTGCAGCAGACTGTCGTTATTCATCAGCAGGCGATACCAGTCGGTGGTAAACCCCTGCCAGTTGATGCCAAAGCGCGAGCTGTTAAACGAGTTAACGATCAGGATGATGATCGGAATAAACAGAAAGGCATATATGGCGGCCATAAAACCGCCGCGCAGCAGTCGACCGATCATTCGAGTTCCACCTTTTTGTTCAGCAGGCGCGAGGCGCGCCAGTAAACCAGCAGCATCAGGCCCATCACCAGCGTCAGGGTGATGCTGGTGGCGGCGCCAAACGGCCAGTCGCGAATATTGAGGAACTGACTCTTAATAACGTTGCCAATCAGCAGGTTTTTCGCCCCGCCCATCAGGTCGGAGACAAAGAACAGGCCCATCGCCGGGAGCATCACCAGCAGACAGCCGGCAATAATCCCCGGCATGGTCAGCGGCACAATGATGCGCAGAAAGGTCTGCAGTTTGCTGGCCCCGAGATCCCTCGCCGCTTCCAGCAGGGGTTTATCCAGCTTCTCAATGCTGGCGTACAGCGGCATCACCATAAACGGCAGCAAAATATAGACCAGCCCGATAATCACCGCGCCGGGGGTATACATAATGCGGATAGGTGTGTCGATCACCCCAAGCTCGAGCAGAAACGCGTTCAGGTAGCCTTTAGTGCTGAGGAAGATCTTCAGGCCGTAAATGCGGATCAGCGAGTTGGTCCAGAAGGGGACGATCAGCAGAAACAGCAGCAGCGGGCGCACCTTTGGCGGCAGCGTCGCCAGAAACCAGGCAAAGGGATAGCCCAGCACCAGGCAGGCGAGGGTGGCTATCACCGCCATGTTGAGCGAGTGCAGTAGCACCTGAAAAT
>NZ_JBOGBT010000081.1:0-23610 GCF_051656365.1 Silvania sp.
ATTACTGTTTCAGGATCTGCTCAAGCGTAGCCCCAATAGCCAGGATCTGCGCATCGCTACCGGGTAACCCGTCAATCTCAATCCCTACCGGCAGTTGGCTGGTGGGGCCATTGCCAATCGGCAGCGACAGCCCCGGCAGACGGGCATTACTTCCTGGATCCACATTGCGGATCAGCCGGGCAAAGTTCTCGGCCGAACTGACCTCATCGTTGGCCAACGGGGCGACCACAGGTGAAGTGGGGAAGATAAGCCCATCAAGCTCATTTTCGCGGAACGTGTGCTCATAGATTGCCAGCAGGCGGGCAATGCCCTGCGAAATAGCCTGGTCATACAGGGGTGGCAGTGGGGCAGGCTGGCCGTTATTGTCCGGGATCAGCCCCGGAATAATCCCGTGTTCAAAAATGGCCCGCACGTCCGGACTGGCGATCTGCTGCACCACGTCGGCAAGCGTGAGTGGCAGATCCTGTTCCTGCAGATACTTAATCAAATCATGCTTACCTTCATGCATCACCACCGGGAACGAGACGGCGGCATTGGCCTGCTCAAGCTCGGGCATCTCGACGTTTACCAGGGTAATCCCGGCATCGCGAAGCATAGCCAGCGCGGCATGGGCCTGCTGGCTGACATCGTCATCCAGCGCTTGCCAGAAATAGTGCGCAATCCCTAATCGGATACGGTTTGCTGGTTTGGGGGGTAGCACGGCAGAACCGGTAATCAGACGGTCGAGCAGGGAGATATCGCCGACGCTGCGCGCCATTGGACCTGCGGTGTCCCGCGTGTGTGAGATGGGGGTGATGCCCGTCTGAGGATAGCGTCCGGTGGTAGGGCGAAACCCCACGCAGCCGTTCAGGGCGCAGGGCTGGCGAACCGATGCCCCGGTATCGGTGCCGATAGCGACGGGAACCATGCTAGTGGCCACCGCCACCGCGCTGCCCGACGACGACCCGCCGGCTATACGGCTCGGGTTACGGGCATTGCGTACTCCTTTGACGCCTGGCATATGATACGCCCCGTTATAGCCGGTGACGCCAAAGGCAAGCTCATGCATATTGCTTTTGCCAATAATAATGGCGCCTGCGTCGATAAGTTTCTGGATCACCGGCGCGGAGGCTGTGGGGATAAAATTTTTCAAGGCCAGGGTGCCCGCAGTATTGGGTAATCCGGCCACGTGAATGTTGTCTTTTACGGCGATGGGCACACCGCCGAGCGGTAAGGGCTCGCCGCCCCCGGCGAGGTATTTATCCCAGGCTTTGGCCTGCGCCAGTGCCTGTGCGGCGTTGACCGTAATAAATGCATTCAGGTGCTCCTGGGCTTCTATACGGGATAAACAGGCGCACACGAGCTGTTCGCTCGATATCTTTTGTTCGTAAATGAGCACGGCTGCGTCGGCGGCGCTAAGGGTGGATAAATCAGGAACGGTGTTTGCGAGGTCTGACGGATTTATTATTTTCATTGCGCTATTTCCAGACAGTGATTATCCGGATTATTTAGGCAGATCGGGCAATCGCGCGCCATCCTCAGGAATGAGGATGGGCTAATGCTTCAGGCGGGAGGCCAGCTCGGTACGGTTTGCGCAGTGCAGTTTGCTTAACGCATGCTTCAGGTGCGTGCGAACGGTGGTGAAACTGATATTCAGCAGCCTGGCGACCTCTTTATCGCCCAGTCCTTTGCAAACCAGATTGACGACCTCCTGCTCACGGGCGGTTAACGGGGAGCGGGTCTGTTTGGGTAACGCCCGCGTAAACCAGGGTTCCAGCAATTGCAGAAGACGTAATTCCCGCGAGCCGAATGCCGGTGCACCTTTCGCCCGCCAGATCCGCAGGTCACCGACATCTTCGCCGTCCCGTAAAAAGTAGACGTTAATCCCATGATGCATACCGCAGGGCTTGAGGAAATCGTGATAAAACGCGGTCTGTTTTAGCGCGCTGGAAGGCATCACGTCATCGACCAGAGTCGGCCGCTGTTTTGCCCGCAGCAGCGGGGTAATGGGATCGACATATTGCCAGGTGCTGGCATGTTCTTGCATCGCCTTGTCGTCAATGTTCCAGCTCACGCCTTTATGAGAGGTACCCGTAGCGGGGGACCAGATGCACGAGGCGGCAAAATCGGCCTTCAGCAGGCTACAAACATTCTCCAGCGTCTCGCGACGTAAAGCATGGCTGTCCTGCCCGGAACCCAACTGCCACAGGATATGAGAGAACAGGTTGAGTTCGTGGTTGTTCAAATCATCAGTGCTATACATTCCCTGTGCCCGCAAAGTGGAATTCTGGATGTGAGTGTAGGACAGAGTGCTATCGGTGCCAGTTATCTTAAGTAAATAATATTAGTTACAACATACATCGTAACCCTCTTTAAATAACACACCTGAACTCCGTGCCTCAGTACATCGCTTTACAGAGAATAAAGGGAATTTTTAACCGCTGTAGCGGATAATTTGAATTTAACCCCTATAGCGGTTATTCTGATTTTATCCCCTGTAGGGGATGACCTCAATTTATCCGCCACAGGGGATAACCATGAAAGTGACATCAGCAGACGCACTGGCTCAGGCGGTACGCGACCAGCGCAAAGTCAATAAGTTAACGCAAACCGCGACGGCTGAACAGGTAGGCATTAAACAAACTACGGTATCGGATTTCGAGAACAAGCCGGAATCGACCAAGCTGGAAACCTTGTTCAAAATCCTCTCGGCGCTGGATCTGGAACTGCACGTGGTGAAACGCGGGTCGACGCTGCCGGAAGGCAAAACCTGGACTAAGGAGTGGTAAGCAATGCGTGCACAAAGTCTGACGGTGGCCATGAATGGCGAGGTGGTGGGCACGCTATACCGGGATAGCAGCGGGGCGATGTCATTTCAGTATACGCCCGGGTGGTTATCCGAACCCGGTTCGCGCGCCATCTCTCTGTCGCTGCCTCTGCAGCACAGCCGAATAAGAGGCAAGCAGGTCTACAATTTCTTTAGCAATCTACTGCCCGATTCAGAAGCCATTCTTGCCCGAATGCAGGCCCGGTTCCAGATTGAAACTGCCCATCCTTTCGATCTGCTCGCCAGCGTCGGACGCGACTGCGTCGGTGCCATACAGCTTTACCCACCCGGACTGGACATTCCCTCGGTAATGGAGATTGTCGCCGAACCGCTGGACGAACAGCAGATCGAATCGATCCTGAAGGGCTATCAGATGTCGCCATTAGGGATGACGGAAGAGGGGGCTGATTTTCGTATTTCGCTGGCCGGTGCCCAGGAGAAAACGGCCCTGCTGTGGTATCAGAACCGCTGGCAACGGCCCCAGGGCAGTACCCCGACCAGCCATATTTTCAAGCTGCCGATCGGCAGAATCGAACAGAACAATATCGACCTGAGCGAGAGCTGCGAGAACGAGTGGCTGTGTATGCGCATTGCGAAAGCGTTTGGCTTTCCCGTCGCCCCTACCGAAATGGCGCGCTTTGGGCAAACAAAAGTGCTGGTTGTCGAGCGGTTCGATCGTCGGTGGGCCCGAAGCGGCTGGCTGATGCGCCTGCCGCAGGAGGATTTCTGTCAGGCACTGGGCGTCTCTCCGGCGCTGAAATATGAATCACATGGCGGGCCGGGGATCGCGGATGCCATGAAGTTGCTGCTCGGTTCACGGCTGGCGGCCCAGGATCGCGAGATGTTTTTTAAATCGCAGATCCTCTTCTGGATGCTAGCCGCCATCGACGGTCACGGGAAGAATTTCAGCCTGTTTATTGAGGCTGACTCCTCGTTCCGAATGACGCCGTTATACGATGTCATCTCAGCCTTTCCGCTGTTTACGGACGGCGGGATTCAGGCCAGAAAAGCCAAAATGGCGATGGCCCTGCAGGGCAAAAACCGGCAATACCATTTCGCCATGATCCAGCCGCGGCATTTTATCAGCACCGCAGCGCATGCAGGGTTTTCACCGGAGCTGGCTGAGCGCGCGATGCAGGAGATGGCCAACCGAACTGAAGAGGTGATCGCTCAGGTCACGGCAGAACTGCCAGCGGACTTCCCGACGCCTGTCCGCGAGGCTATTTTCAGCGGTTTAGCAAGCCAGGCGGCGCGGATCCTGCGCGGGACGGCGTAGGAACTTACCTGCCGGTTATCTGCGTCCGGCGGATTTCCGCCAACCGGAACCGCTCACGTATCAATGTCATCACGCGTTCGCAGACGGGCGGGAGTTCGCGGTCGGTTAAACGTAAAATGCCCAGCGTCAGGGTGATGGCAAGCGGTGGCGTGACGTGCAGCTTCACCACCGTGCCTGCCGCCAGCGCTTCAAGCATCGAAATATCGGTAGCGATAAGTATCGCGTTGCTGGAGCGCATCAGGTGATGCACGAGCTGAAAATCATTACTCAACACGCCAAAATGTTCATAAAGCCCCGAAGTAAAACCGTACAGCGTTTCCATATGCTCGATGATGGCGGGATCAAAGTATCCGGCTGCAATCACCATTGGCCACGCTTTCAGCATCGCGATATCACTGTTTTTTGTCTGCGCCAGCGGATGCTGACTGCTGGCGTACCAGGCAAAACCGCAGGTAAAGAGACTTTCAACCACCAGATCTTGTTGATAGCGCGCAATACTTGCATCCCCAACGAACAGGTCAATTTGTCGGCTGCGTAGCATATTCAGCAGCGGGGCAGAGGTATCCACGCTGAATTTCACCTGCACCTCCGGTAGATCGCGCAGCATCGTATCCAGTAAAGGACAAATAAGTTCATCCATCAGGGAGGAGCCCATCCCCAGCGCGACGCGCCCCGATTCCCCGGTCTGCATCCTCTGTAAAAGCCGTTTTCCCTCATTCTCATTCATCAGCATCCGTCTCGCTGTGGCTTCCCAGGCCAGCGCATACGGCGTCGGGCGCAGGCGGCGGTCGGTCCGGGTGAACAACGGCACGTTCAGCTGCTCTTCCAGGGCGCGAATACTGCGCGACAAGGCTGGCTGACTCAAATGCACGGCTTCTGCTGCGGCGCTCAGAGAGGCGTTCTCTATCAGGGCAATAAAGTGTTGCAACTGACGGGTATTCATAAGGGCTCCACTTGCACTTTATGCATGAAATTCGACATTAATCTGCAATTCACGAAATTAAAACAAATAAGTAACATTTAGATAAAGTTTGTTCAGCAGGAGATGATGATGCGAAAAGTACCCTCTGTTTTACCCCGGCCGGTTGTGGCGGTGATCTGCGATCGAATTCGCTATTTCGAGCATCCGGTGCATGCCGTACCGGAGACCTATCTCCGCGCGTTGCATGAGTCGGCAGATGTAATGCCCCTGCTGATGCCGGTCAGCCCGGAGATGCTGGATTTGTCCACACTTCTGGCAACGGTAGATGGCGTGATGCTGCCCGGCAGCCCGTCGAATGTGGCTGCTGAACGCTATGGTGCTGAGCCGCTGCCCGAACACACGCTGAAAGATGAGTATCGCGACGCAACGGTTTTTGCCTTGTTGCCCCAACTGATTGCGCAGGGGATCCCCCTGCTGGCTATCTGTCGGGGCTTTCAGGAACTGAACGTCTTTTTCGGCGGAACCTTAAACCGCGCCGTGCATGAACGTCCTGACGCGCTGGATCATCGGGAAGGGGATCACGATCGCCCGCTAACGTGCTGGTACGAAGACCGCCATATCGTCGAGCTCACACCCGGCGGGCTGCTGGCCTCGCTGGCCGATACGACCACCCCGAGGGTCAATTCACTGCACCATCAGGGCGTAGAGACACTGGGGAAGGGATTACACACTGAAGCACGCGCGCCGGACGGGCTGGTTGAAGCCTTTACCGCTCCGGATGCCCCCGGTTTTTTACTGGGGCTGCAATGGCACCCGGAAATGTCCCTCTGCCACAGCCCGTTTGCACGACAGATTTTCACTCGTTACGGCGATGCCTGCCGACAACGCCAGCAATCCCGCTTACTTTCTGGAGAGAATAACAATGAATTCGAAGCTCACTGCGCCATCTCTGTTTAGCCATAACTATGCCGAGGCAAGAAGGGCGTTCCTGGCCGCTGCAGAGTCTCGCCGGTTGCCCGTCGACAGCTATATCCTCGATATGCCGGGGCACGACGGTGAAACGCTGGCAACGGACGTGGTGCTGGACGGGCCGAAGGATGCCGCGAATCTGATCATAACTATCAGCGGCGTGCACGGCGTAGAAGGGTATCCCGGCTCGGCCATCCAGCGCGGACTGCTGGAGATGGGACCACTGGAGGCCAGCAATACAGCAGTTCTGCATGTGCATGCCATTAACCCGTGGGGATTTTCGTGGTCGCATCGCACCACCCAGGAGAATGTCGACCTTAACCGTAATTTTATCGACTTTTCCGCAACCCTGCCGGTGAATGAGCGCTATGCCAACATTCACGATTTACTGTTGCCCGCCAGCTGGCCACCACCGGCAGACAGTGAAGAAAAGCTTCGCGGCATGGCAAAAGTCTGGGGCGATAAAGGCTACCAGTGCGCAGTAAGTCTGGGACAATACCGCTTCCCCGATGGCTTGCATTACGGTGGCGAAAAACCTACCTGGAGCAACGAGACCTTCCGCACCATTTTGCAGCACTATGCCACCCGCTGCCAGCGGATAGGTTCGCTGGATATTCACACCGGGCTCGGTCCTTATGGCTACGGTGAACGCATTTTTGGCTGTGAATACGAAGATGCATCCTTATTACGCGCCCGCGACTGGTGGGGCGATACCATCACCTCAGTTAATACCGGCACTTCAACCAGCGTACCATTGACCGGGCCTATTCAGGCTGCGCTGTTCCGCGAATGTGAACAGGCGGAACAGACCAACATCTGTCTGGAGTACGGCACCTACCCGCAAATGCAGACCGTGCTGGCTATGCGCGGCGCACACTGGCTCACCCGTTATGGAAGCGAGGACCCACGGCAGTCTGCGGCAATTCGGCAAAGCCTGAAGGATGCATTTAATCCCCAGGACCCCTGGTGGCAAAACGAAATTTGGACACAGGGGAAACGGGTATTCCAGCAAGCGGTAGCAGGCATTAATCGCCACCCATAATAACGAACGCCTGGAGAGCAGCATGAGCCACATTACCGAAAATCCTGTTACGCAGCCCGTTCACTGGCGGGTCATTGCCGCGGCGGTTGCTGGCAATGCTTTTGAAGTGTATGACTTCGTGATTTACGCCTATTTTGCAGTGTACATCGGCCAGACATTTTTCCCGATCACCGGGGAATACGGCAGTTTACTGGTGGCTACCGCGACCTTCGGGGTGGGTTTTTTCACTCGTCCTCTGGGGGCGCTGTTTATCGGCAGCTATGCTGACCGCGTAGGACGTAAACCGGCGATGATTCTGACCGTCACGCTGATTACGCTGGGCACGCTGGGTATTGCTGCCACCCCAGGTTACGCCACCATTGGCATGGCGGCCCCGGTGATTATTGTGCTGTGCCGTCTGGTTCAGGGCATTGCTCTGGGCGGTGAGGTGGGGCCTGCGGCATCGCTGTTGATTGAAGCGGCACCCGCGAATAAACGGGGGCGTTACGCCTGTTGGCAAATCGCCAGCCAGGGGATTGCCGTCACGGTTGGCGGGCTATTTGGGGTGATCATCACCACCTCGATGTCAGCGGAGAGCCTGCAAAGCTGGGGATGGCGTCTGCCGTTTGTCTTCAGCCTGTTGATGGTGCCGCTGACCATTTATATTCGTCGTCATTTGCCGGAAACGCTGCCTGAGTCGGTCAAAAAAGAGGAGAACACCCTGCATCTGCTGAAAAGTATGTGGCGTGAACACCGCAGCTTGTTGCTGGTTGGGCTGGGCATCATGATGGTGGTGAGCGTGACGTCTCAGCTGATCAACTACATGACCTCATACGCCATTAAGGTGCTGCATCTGCATCCGGGCATTGCGCAGACCAGTATCCTGATTGCCGGACTGATCTCCTTTTTCGGAGCGCTGATCGCAGGAAGGCTGTGTGATAAGTACGGCCGCAAGAAAGTGCTGATCCTGCCGGTGTTAGTATTGAGCGTGGTGGTGATCCCACTGTTCTCATGGCTGCATGACGCTCCGGACGCTGCACGACTGCTCACGGTAACCTTTGTGGTATCGACACTGATTACCTTCCCGACAACCGCATTACTGGTGGTGGTGCCGGAGATGCTTCCCTCGCAGTTTCGCAGTACCGGCACATCGTTAATTTACGCGGTTGGGTCGGCATTATTTGGCGGGAGTACGCATTTTATTTTAACGGCGTTACTGGCCTGGACGAATCATCCTGTCGCGCCTGCCTATTACGTGCTGTTTGCCACCGCAATAAGTTTGTGCGCAATGTCACTGTTACCTGAATCGCGTCAACCCGCGATAAAAACCCAGTCCAGACTGACCTGACTGCATTGTGTAAACCGGCGTGATGGTCAGCTAAAGGCCATTACGCCAGACTTCCGTGGTCTGACCTCCCATCCCTGAAAACACATCACCCTTTCCTCAGGCATAAATTAATGAGTCTGATAATCTAATATTCCCGAGGAAACTCAACCTCACGGAAGTAATAAGGCGTTTTCACCTGGCAATGCCAAATGGAAGGGCGTTAACTTAAAAACCCAAACTATCAATAACTTAACGCATATTGACATCAAAAAATTTTGTCCGGGCGTTATTTTCTATCTGTTACCCCCCCGTTACGCAGCATTGAATCCCAGAAGTATGAGAAAAAACTGACGACAAATTATTTTTAGCACATTACCTGCGGGCGTTTCCTGGAATATTTTGGAAACCAGTGTTAGATTTTTAAAGGCGTTAATTTTCCAGACCTATAAATATACGTTTTATTGCGTTGTCAATAATACAAAGGCGTCAGATTTATAACTATATTTATCACCGTTAAGTTCTGATGCTTTATTTATTAAAGAATCATGAAGAAACACATTGAATGATACAGCTTACTCCTGCTCTGGCATAAGGATATAAAAAAGCTATGTTCAGCATTCGTCGGTCGACAAAAACGATAAATAACATCAGGTTGGTGGGCTGCATTTGTACCGCCGCCGTTCTTTTTCCTGTGCAGGCTCTGGCTGACACAGAAGAGTATGACGCTCTGGTGATGGAAGCCCGAGCCGGTAACACTAAACCGTTGCTGAATTATTTTCAGGCTCAGGAAGCGCAAAAAGCGCTGACCGCTGAGCAGGTGGCCGACTGGCTACAGGTCTCAAGCTGGGCGAATAACGATCAGGAAACGCTCAGGGTCTGGCAGCGATATCGTGGGCAAGTAGACATTCCCGCCCGCGGGCAGGTTGCGGTGGCTCGCGTGCTGCGCAACGAGCAAAAATGGGATCAGTCGCTGACGGTCTGGGAAAACGTATTACTCGCCGAACCCGAAAATGCCGACGCGCGTACCGGTTGGATAATGACTTTGGCCAACGCCCGGCGCAACGAAGAGGCATTAACCGAAGCCACAAAATGGCAGCAGCAGGAACCGGGCCCCGATCGCGATGCGCTGGTTGCTTATGTGTATCAGGCGCAAGGGAAGAACTGGGATGCTTTGCTCGCGGCAAGCCAGGCGCAGGTGGGGGATCCGCAAAATAAAAGCGCAAAATCCACCATGATCGGGGTACTGGCAGCCAACCGTATATCCGGCCCGGCGCTTCAGCTCTCGGATAATCTTACCGATTCTGACCCGATGAAACGCCGTCTGGAACTGGATGCCGCTGCGCAAATTGTGCGCTCGGCCTACACACCAACGCGTAACGAAGCGGAGCGTTTTATCGTGGCCGACCGGGCTCTGGAACGCTACGATAAATTGCTTGCGGCGTGGAAAACGCTACCGGACGCGCAGGAGGATATCCGCCGCGCCCGAACCGATCGCATTGGCGCGCTGGTTATCCGCAAGCGTAACGCTGAGGCGATTGCCGAATACGAGGCACTGGATGCGCAAGCGCCGGTGCCTTCCTACGCTAAACGCTGGGTCGCCACCGCCTACCTGAATCAACAGCAGCCCGCAAAAGCCGAAGCACTGCTGATGAGCATTTATTATCCAACCGGGCCGCTTCCCCAGACGCCGCTTAGCCCGGAAGATGAGCAGGAGCTGTTTTTCGCCCGCATCGATAATGAGAACTTCGAAGCGGCTAAACTCCAGGTCGATGATTACATCAAGAAGAGTCCCTATCTGCGGCGCATTTATGGTTCCCCGACGCTGCAGCCAAACGACAACTGGCTGACCGGCCAGATGATGCTCAGCCAGTATTACATCGCCACCAACAATCTGCCTGCCGCCGAAAAACAGGCCGAGCATTTAGCGCGCACCGGCTCCGGAAGCCAGGGACTGCGCATCACCTATGCCTCGGTACTGGAGGCGAGAGGACTGCCGCGCAAAGCCGAAGTCGAACTGAAACTTGCCGAAGTGCTGGAGCCAAGCAACCTTGAGCTGGAGCGCCAGCAGGCCTATGTCGCTCTGGATCTGCAGGAGTGGAAGCAGGCGGATGAGCTGACCGACGACGTTATCGCCCGTAGCCCGGACGACACCTCAACGCTGCGGCTGGCGCGTATTCGTGACGTCCACAAAATGGCCGAACTGCGGATCAATGGTTATCAGGGTATTTCGTCCGACAGTCCGGTCAGCGGTAAACACGACTTCACCTTAAATTCGGCGATTTACAGCCCGCCGATTAATGATAACTGGCGCCTGTTTACCGGCTTCAACTTTGCCACCGGCGAGTTCGAAGAAGGGAAGGGGATCAGTCGCGATCTGGCGGCTGGTGCCGAATGGACCTCACGTGATTACTGGGCCGAAATGGAAATCTCCGGCCGCAACTACGGCGACGGGCAAAAGATTGGTGGGCGTCTGTCGGGCTGGCATGACTTTAATGACAACTGGCGGGTAGGGGCCTCGGCCGAGCGGCTGGCGCGCAGCACACCTCTGCGTGCTCTGCGCAATAACGTCAGCGCCAATGGCGGAGACGGATACATTCGCTGGTATCAGAACGAGCGGCGCGAATACCAGCTCTCTTTTGCTGGATCGCATTTCTCCGATGGCAACGACCGTATTGAATACGGTCTGAGCGGCAAAGAGCGTCTGTGGACCAAACCGCGCTTTACCCTGGATTTCATCCCGGCAATCAGCGGCAGCGTTAACAGCAAAGAAGACGTGCTGTATTACAACCCGAAACAGGATTTTACCTTCGTGCCGGGGCTGAGTGCGGAACATGTTCTGTATCGCCTGTATGACACAGTCTGGACGCAACAGCTTACCGCGGGGGTCGGCAGCTACTGGCAGCAGGATCACGGAACGGGTGTGGTCACCCAGCTGGGGTACGGACAGCGTATTCAGTGGAATCATGTGGTGGACGGCGGGTTGATGTTGACCTGGGATAAACGTCCCTACGATGGCAAGCGAGAGCGGAACATCGCCATCGCTTTCGATTTGAACGTCAGGTTTTAGGGGCCGACTATGTTAAAGAAAGGGCTGCGCTCGACCTTGCTCATCGCCGGATGGATACTGATCACCGCCTGCGGTGGGGCGAACACGCCGCGCTATGATCCCCCGGCGGACAGGGCCCCACTGACCGCCGATCACGCCTGGCCGAAAAACAGTTTTCTGGTGATCGGCTATCACGATGTGGAGGATAATGCGGCCGACCAGCGCTATCTGTCGGTGCGCACCAGCGCACTGAACGATCAGATGGCCTGGCTGCGCGACAACGGCTATCACCCGGTGAGCGTGCAGCAAATCCTCGATGCGCACGACGGCAAAATCGTGCTGCCAGAGAAAGCCGTCCTGCTGACCTTCGATGATGGTTACAGCAGCTTTTACACCCGGGTCTGGCCGCTGCTGAAATCCTACAACTGGCCTGCGCTGTGGGCGCCGGTCGGGAGCTGGGTGGACTCACCGCCCGGCAAGCCTGTCAACTTTGGCGGCTTGATGACGCCGCGCGATAAATTTGCCACCTGGCAAATGGTTAAGGAGATGGGGGACTCGCCGCTGGTTGAAATTGGCGCCCATACCTGGGCTTCACATTACGGCAGCACGGCTAACCCACAGGGCAGTCAGCAGCCAGCCGTCGCCAACCACCTCTACAATAAAGCCACCAAACAGTATGAAACGGACGCGCAGTTCAATCAGCGCATTAATACCGATCTGGATCTGATTACGCAAAAGATCACCGAGGTCACCGGCAAAGCACCGCGCGCCTGGGTATGGCCTTATGGTGCCGCGAGCGGAACCACCTGGCAGATCGCGAAAGAGCACGGCTATCAGATGGCGTTCACCCTGAACGAGGGACTGGCTAACGCCGCCAATCTGGACGATGTGCCGCGTATTTTGATCTCCGACAACCCGTCACTCCAGCGCTTTGCCGCCCAGGTGGCACAGGTACGTGAGCCGCGCACGATGCGGGTGATGCACGTCGACCTCGATTATGTTTACGATAAGAACCCGGATCAGCAGCGCAGAAATATCGACAAGCTGATCCAGCGTGTTTATGACATGCGTATCTCACATGTTTTCCTGCAGGCCTACGCCGATCCGAAAGGTGACGGCAACATCCGCGAGCTGTACTTCCCTAACCGCTGGCTGCCGATGCGCGCCGACCTGTTTAACTATCTTGCCTGGCAGCTGCAGACCCGTGCCGGCGTGGAGGTTTTCGCCTGGATGCCGGTGCTGGCATTCGATCTTGATGGTTCCATCCCGCGCGTCATGAAATGGGATCCGGACACCCACCGCAGCGCCGTTGATAAACAGCAATATATACGTCTTTCTCCCTGGAACGCCGAGGCGCGTAAACGTATCACCGAGATCTACCAGGACCTGGCAACGCACGCCAGCTTTAAAGGGATCTTGTTCCACGATGATGCCTTCCTGACTGACTTTGAAGATGCCTCGCCGGATGCGCTGGCTGCTTACCGGGCCGCCGGGTTCCCGGGCGACATCGGGAAGATTCGCGATAACCCCCAGATGTTTGAACGCTGGACGCGGTTCAAGAGCCGCGCCCTGATCGACTTTACTCTCCAGCTCACCCGGGCCACGCAGGCGATTCGCGGCCCGCAGGTGAAAACGGCGCGCAACATTTATGCCATGCCGGTACTGGAGCCGGAGAGCGAGGCGTGGTTTGCGCAGAACCTCTCCGATTTCCTTGGCACCTATAACTGGACGGCTCCAATGGCGATGCCATTGATGGAGAAAGTGCCACTTGATGAGTCCAATGCCTGGCTCGATAAACTGGTCAATGCCGTTGCCCAACATCCTGGCGCACTGGACAAGACCGTGTTCGAGCTGCAGGCGCGCGACTGGCGACAACCCGAAGGGCAAAGTGAAATCAGCGGTACACAGCTGGCCGACTGGATGCGTCAGCTGAAGCTGAGCGGGGCGGTCAACTACGGCTATTACCCCGATGATTTCATCAACGATAAACCTGAGATGTCAGAGGTTCGATCGACATTCTCCTCATTCTGGTATCCGCAAAAATGACCGATCGCATTGTCGCTTTCCTCATCCTTTGCCTGATGTTCAGCCTGCCTCTGAGCGTGGCGGTCATCTTTACCGGCGAAGTGATGCTGAACTTTATTTTCTTATGGCCACTGTTTATGTCTGCCCTGTGGATGAGCGGCGGGCTTTACTTCTGGTTCTACCGTGAACGTCACTGGAAGTGGGGGAAAGACACGCCTCCGCCGGTGCTGGAGGGATCGCCGCTGATTTCGATCCTGATCCCTTGCTATAACGAAGGAGATAACGCCAGGGAGACCATCGAAGCGGCGCTTGCGCAGCGCTATGAAAACATTGAAGTGATCGCCATTAACGACGGTTCAAAAGATAACACCGGCGAGGTACTGAACCAACTGGCGAGCGAATACCCGCGGCTACGGGTAATTCATCTGGCAGAAAATCAGGGCAAAGCTGTGGCGTTGAAAACCGGTGCAGGCGCGGCACGCAGTGATTTTCTGGTTTGTATCGACGGGGATGCGTTACTGGATCGTGACGCCGCAGCCTATATGGTGGCGCCGCTGTTGCAGTTCCCACGCGTGGGTGCCGTAACCGGGAACCCACGGGTTCGGACCCGTTCGACCCTGATTGGCCGGGTGCAGGTTGGCGAGTTCAGTTCGATCATTGGCCTTATCAAACGCACCCAGCGCGTGTACGGCCAGGTGTTTACCGTCTCCGGCGTCATTGCGGCGTTTCGCCGCCGGGCGCTGGCGGAAGTCGGGTACTGGAGCCCGGACATGATCACCGAGGACATTGATATCAGCTGGAAGCTGCAGCTCCGGCACTGGTCGGTATTCTTTGAACCGCGCGCGCTGTGCTGGATCCTGATGCCGGAAACGCTTAAAGGACTCTGGAAGCAGCGTCTTCGCTGGGCGCAGGGCGGCGCTGAAGTGTTTATCGTCAATATGCGCCGCCTGTGGGCCTGGGAATATCGCCGGATGTGGCCGCTGTTTGCCGAGTTTTGCCTGTCGACCGTCTGGGCTTTTTCTTACGCAATCAGCATTCTGCTGTTCCTGATGGGGCTGATACTGCCGATGCCTGAAAGCCTGTACGTTCACCATCTGTTCCCACCGGGCTTTACCGGACTGATGTTGGGCGTGGTGTGCCTTCTGCAGTTCCTGGTCAGCCTGCTGATCGAACGGCGCTATGAGAAGGGCATTACCGCCTCACTGTTCTGGATAATCTGGTTCCCGGTGGTGTATTGGGTGCTGAGCTTGTTTACAACCCTTGTCGCATTCCCGAAAGTCATGCTGATGCGCCAGCGCGGCAGAGCTCGCTGGGTCAGTCCTGACCGTGGTATTGGGAGAATCAAATCATGAATCAACCGCTGATCTTTACCGAACGTCGTCGAATGCCCAGGCTGGTCGATGTTGCGCTCACGCTGCTCGCCTGGGGTGTCTTTATCTGGCTGATTTATAACGGCCTGGCCTTAGCACTGGACCGTTCCCATCAGACGGAGATAAGACCTTTCTTCATTACGCTCGACGCACTGACTATTTATACAGTAGTTGCATTGTTCAATGGCCTGGTGCTGATCGGCTGGGCAAAATATAACCAGTATCGCTTCCGCATAGAGCGCCGCCGCCGTAAAGCAGGGCTGGAAGAGCCTGAACTGGCAACCAGCCTGCACATCTCTGAGAACCTGACTCACCAGCTGAGCGAGGCCAGGGTGATGACGGTTTATCACGATGACAAGGGCGACATCGACCATATTGAAGGCGTCGGGCCGGCGCAGGACGATGTGTTGCTGCCGGAAAATGTCATCAGGCTGGATTCGTTATTCGCCCATGACCATCACCGGGTTGTTATGTAGCCATAACAACGTTGAGCAAAGCGCTGCCCACGGAGCCGGGCAGGTGAGCAGCGCTTTGCTATCGATATCTCACTTCTCATTACTTCATCTTTCCTGAAAATAATATATTCACGCCTTCTCGCCTGGCGCTTCGTTTAAACGAAGCCGCTTAAACCTCTCCTTGGCAATATAAGCAATCATTAAATTCAGCAAGGGCTATTATTAATGTTGATGGTTAGTTTTAACAAATCATTAACCTATTTTATTATCCTGATAATACTGAAAACAGTGGAGATTAAAATGACTAATTATCAACATGTTGAAGAGAGAAGAGTCGATCCGCTTTACCCGGCGATTAATCCGCTGATCCATAAGAGAATCTCATGGAGCGCGGTATTTGCAGGCGTTGTAATATCCATCGTTGTTTATCTGTTATTAATGATTTTAGGTTCGGCAATCGGGGCGACCACGGTAGACCCTTTGCAGGAAGAGCGTCCTCTTGAGGGCTTAGCCACCGGGGCCGCCATCTGGATCGGAGTCAGTATGATTATCTCTGCCGCCGTCGGAGGATATGTCAGCGGCTGGCTGGCCCACCGTCACGGTTCATTACATGGGGTATTAGTTTTTGGTGTGAACACGCTTATTTGTACCGCATTTTTAATCATGCTTGCCAATAATGCGACCAGTGGTGCTATTAGTGTGGTTGGTTCAGGAATGCAAACCGTCGGCAGCAGTATTAAAGCCGTTGCACCTTCCGTCACGCAAATGGCGAAGGAAAAGTTAGCGGAAAATAATATCAACCTTGACGATTTCCAGAATCAACTGGAATTAACGTTAAGACAGACAGGTAAGCCAGAATTACAACCCGAAGCGCTTGAACAGAATGCGAGCAATGAAGCGAACATGGCGCAACAAAACATGAATCAAGGCGGGGATGTCACCCGGTTTATTAAAGGATTAACGGACCGAAACAGTGCCACCTTTGAAGCAGCCGATCGTCAGGCGCTGAAAAACATCATCATGGCCAGAACCGGCAAGAGTGATGCCGAAGCGGAGCAGATGGTCGATCAGGCGCAGAAAAATTATCAGGTTGCCCGTCAGAAATATGAAGAGCTGAAAAAACAGGCCGAACAAAAAGCGCGGGAAGCGGGCGAGAAAGCCGCCGCCGCCGCCGCGAAGGCCAGCTGGTTTAGTTTCTTCATGTTGGTGGTTATGGCTATCGTTGCTGGCGCGACAGGCGCTGCCGGTTACCATCGTCAACACAAGGTGGTTGTGACAACGCATCAGGTTTAGTGATTAAGATGCTATGTCTTATCGCTCCGTGAGAATGCAGGAGAAGGGTTCTCACGGAGTCATGATTTTTAATGCCGAATGTCATCATCCCTGAATCATTAAAGTAACGTGCGGTTTTCCTGCCATTTCTGATGAGGTAGGGCGTAACTCAAAATCAATCATGCGCATGCTGTCACCAGACACAGATCCAGGGGTCAAAGCGTTTATGGCCGTAGTGAAAGCCGCTGAACGGCAATCTATGAAAATGGTTTAACAGGAGGCCCGGCCAACGCGCTGGGTTTTTTATGCTGAGGTAAGAAGTAGGTTGTGCACAGAGCGGTGAAGGAGGAGGAGTGATTAAGGTTAGAAGTGTCTTGATATACCTGCGTCGTTAACCCGGATCGTATTTAACATAATATACATTATGCGCACCAACATGAGGCCAGGCAGAATCCAGCATTTTTCAGTCATGATGACCCTGGTCGTTAATAGCCTCCAGCATGATTAAATAAATCCGACCGTCTGCTGTTTTAAACAAAAAATTTACCCACCAGCATGGTTATTTTTAATTTTGTCGACCATGCTTTTTATAACTATAGAATCAGTCACTTCTGATGCTGCCAGCACTATCGGCTCTCTCATACCCAGGATGCGTAAATGCGCAATGCACTTATTCCCATCGCTGTTGCTGTGGCCATGTTTGTGTTGGGTGTTTTTATTTTAAGTACACAGCTCTGGTACTCTGCGCGCGCCGACAGCTTTACGGGGGCCAGGTATGCAATAAAAAATATCAATGCGATCCTTGATGAAGCGCGGCTTGCCACCCGCACGGCAATGAAGATTGCTGCGAAAGGCTGTGAGCTGGATGAACAGTATCAGTTGGGTATCGAGGCGGCCCTTCAACCCCATCTCAGAACTATCATCATTCTCAGACAGGGAAAGGCCTGGTGTTCGTCCCTTCCGGGTAACCGTGTATTGCTGGTGAATGTTTCTGCGTTACCGGATTCGCAGTTGCTGCTGGTGCCTGCCAGAAGCTCGGTCAATGAACGTCCCGTTCTGCTATATCAAACGAACGTCGAAGAAAGTCGGATGGTGGTCACCATCAGCGACCACCATCTACAGGATGCCCTGAATATCCCGCTAAAAGATGTCCGGTATTCATTAAGAGTGGGAAATAACGTTATCGGGATAACCGGCGACGCGATGATGGTAAAAGACACGGAACATCCCACTGGACACGTTCAGGCCACAGATTATCCCTACCGCATCGAGTTCACCCCTCCCCCATTTTTTAGCCTGCAGAGGTTAATTAACCAGGCCGGAGCCGTGTTATTTTTTTTACTGCTGATGTCCTGCCTGGCTGCCTATATTCTGCATAAGTACCTGAATAAAAATACCCTGCCGGAAGAGTCATTGCGTAGAGCGATTGCCAGAAATGAGATCGTCCCTTTTTATCAGCCGATCGTAAACGGCAAAGCCGGCACATTGCGCGGTGTGGAAGTGCTGGCCAGATGGAAGCATCCGCAGGCAGGCTACATTTCTCCGGCGTCGTTTATCCCGCTCGCAGAAAAGTCAGGGTTAATTGTGCCACTCACGCAAAGCCTGATGGCGCAAGTGGCGGCAAATATGAACCTTATTGCTAGCAAGCTGCCGGAGGGATTTCATGTGGGGATTAACTATAGCGCGTCTCATATTTGTACCCCCACCTTCGTGGAAGAGTGCTTAAAATATAAAGACAGTTTTACCCGGCACGATTTAAACCTGGTTATTGAGCTCACGGAGCGTGAGCCGTTGGATATCAACGACCATCTCGTCCAGACCCTGAACCGACTGCATGAAAACGGCTTTGCCATTGCGCTGGATGATTTTGGTACCGGATACTCGGGTCTCTCATATCTGTATGATTTGCATATCGATTACATCAAGATTGACCAAAGTTTTGTTGGCCGGGTCAATGCGCATGAAGACTCGACCCGAATTCTGGACTCGGTGCTGGACCTGGCGCGCAAACTCTCGATTAGCATCGTGGCCGAAGGCGTGGAAACGCAGGAGCAACTGGATTATCTCAACCGCAATAACATTACCTTTCTGCAGGGCTACTACTTCTACAAACCCGTCCCCTTTACGGAGCTGATCAAGATTCTGTTATCCAAACCGAACGTCAGAGTAAGGGTTGAGTAACCCTTATCATCCTGCCGGTTTATACCGCCGCTGCAGCGTCGCATCCAGCTTGCGTTGCAGCGGTTCCGGGACGTCGCCCTCAATCAACTTGCCGATTAAATCAAAGCAGTGCCACGCCAGTTGGCGATTATCCTGGCGGATGGTATCAATGGGGATGGCCAGGGAATCGTACAGGTAGTGATCGTCAAAACTAGCCAGTCGCATATCGCTTTGCAACAGATTGTGTTGACCCATGTAACGCAACACCCCTTCAAGTAACCCACAAGCGGCAGTGAAAACGGCCTTAGGTGGACGACCCAGCTGTGCGCACAGCGCAGCGAACATCTCGTAGCCGGAACTTGGATGATAGTTCCCATGAACAATCCATTCCGGGCGCAATGTGACTCCGGCCTGCTCTAACCCCTGTTTAAATCCCTCTAAACGGTCGCGCGTGGGTGAAAGTCGCGGCTGTCCACCCAGGAAATAGATTTCATCCGGATGCTGGCGAGCAATGTCGGCGACGAGCGCTTTGGTTGGGGTTATGGAGTCAGTAATGACCTGCGGTAACGAGCTGTCGTTCATATGCCTGTCAAACAGCACGATGGGCAGCTGTTCGCTGAGTTTTTGGTAGTCGGTATCATTCAACATGCTTGAGGCCACAATCAGGCCATCGACCTGGCGGGAAACCATATTGTTCACCACCACGGTTTCTTGTCCCGGATTTTCATCCGTACAGGAGATAAGCAACTGGACGCCGGCTTCGCGGCACAGCGTCTCCAGCTCATGAGAAAAATCAGCAAAGCCGTAGTTGGTGATTTCTGGCACGACCAGTCCAATGGTATGGCTACGGTTATCCCGCAGCGATCGCGCATGAATGCTGGGCTGATAGTGATGCTGTTTGGCAATGGCCAGCACGCGGTCGCGGGTCTCTTCCGCGACACGTAATTCTTTGCTGCGACCATTCAAAACCAGACTGGCGGTCGCTTTCGATACGCCCGCCAGTTCTGCTACGTCTTTAATAGTGATGCGTTTTGTTTTTCTCACAACGACTTAGATCCGGCTGCCAAAACCCTCATTCTACCATGCTGGCGCGAAGCGACCAGTAGCGTAATGTGATGGCTGACGCACCTTCGAAGCCTATTTGCGCCGGATGGTGCGGGAAATAGCGACTGCTCATAACGCCCTCGCCTTCATTGATGAAAATTTCCACGCTGGAGCTGTCGCACAGCACGCGCAGAGAGGTGACTTTCCCCTGCCAGTAACGCGTCAACATATCGTCGTTGTGCAGGCTTTTTCGTTCCAGCCTTATCCCCTTTTCATCCAGGCTGAGCCACAGCGTGTTGGCGAGGTTCACCTTAACCGGTGCGTCCGCTCTAAGCTCAAACTCAAGGCGCGTTGCGTCCAGCAGCGGCGCATTGTCTGCAGATCCTTGCCAGCTGTGTTCTGTCTGGCGTAGCTGTTGCAACTCCTGAACCGGCGTTTGCCACAGTTTCCCCTCGCGGAAGTGCAACTCTCGCGGACAAGTCATCTGATGGATCCAGCCATTTTCGCGCGTTGGCTGTAACATCTCCTCCCCGTCCGGGACGCCCATCCAGCCAATCAGGATCCGACGTCCATCAGCCGCTAATGTCGTTTGTGGGGCATAAAACTCAAACCCGGCATCCAGCTCTTGCAGCTCGCCATGCGTAAAGGTGGCCGGGTCATAACGAAAATCACCGTGCATCCAGGTCGCAGGATAGGTATTGAGATAGCGGTGTGGCTCGCGCGCGAGCCCCTGCGGACAGCAGATCAGCACGTGCGTACCGTCCAGCTCGAACAGATCCGGACATTCCCACATGTAGCCCGCGTTTTGCAGGCCGTTTACGCCATGACCCGCTATTTCACCGCGAGGCTGCCAGCTGCGCAAATCAGCAGACTGGTACAGCAGAACCTTGCCGCGCTTTTGTAAATCCTGTGCGCCCAACACCATGTACCAGTGACCCTCGTGCTGCCACACTTTTGGGTCGCGCACATGACCAGTGTACCCTTCCGGCAAGGCGAGAACGGGACCGAGCTTATCAAAACCTCCGGTCTCGTTTTGTACCGCCAGACATTGCCATGCGGTGCGACTACCGTCATCGAATTTGACGTTACCGGTGTAGCACAGCGTTAATACACCTTGGTCATCCACGGCGCTGCCAGAGTAGCAGCCGTTACGGTCATACGCTTCATCAGGCATCAGTGCCATGGGTTCATGCTGCCATTGCACTAAATCAGCCGAACTCCAGTGGCCCCAGCATTTATAGCGATGATCGCATCCCAGCGGATTCCACTGATAGAAAAGGTGGTAACGCCCGGCAAACCAGATAAACCCGTTGGGATCGTTCATCAATCCCGTAACCGGTGCCAGATGCCACCGGGGATAATCATCGTCAGCCAACGCCTGCGGTTGGCCTTTCATAACGGCCTGCAGTACCGCAGGCCAGCGAGAAGGCATCGTCATTATTCAGAGTCCGTTTTGTACTTCAGCAGTAAAGAGAGGGCAAAGGCGACGCCAAAGGCAATGACCATGCCGATGATATAGTTCAGCAGCGAGTTCGCCTGCACAATCGCCATGCCGGGGATCGCCGTCAGTCCCACGGCCGTCATATACACATGCACTGAAACGACCCAGGCTCCGCCCGCTGCACCGCCAATCAGCGCCGCGATAAACGGCTTCACAAAGCGCAGGTTAATACCGAAGATGGCTGCCTCGGTGATCCCCAGCATGGCGGAAAATGCAGACGGCAAGGTAATCGCTTTAATCTTCACATCTTTGGTTTTGAACCATACGGCCAGACACGCCCCCCCTTGCGCGACGTTCGCCATCGCCCAAATCGGCAGCAGGAAGTTAACCCCAATCGACGGATTGCCCAGCAATCCGGCTTCGATAGCGTGGAAGCTGTGGTGAATACCGGTAATCACTATCACCGAGTACAGACCACCGAATAACAGTCCTGCCAGCCAACCCGCATGCTCAATCAAGGTGCTTAATACCAACGAGATACCGTCGCCCAGTGCGCGACCCGCCGGGCCAATAATCAGCAACGCAATAAAACCGGAAATAATAACGGTGAAAAACGGTGTCAGGATCAGGTCCAGCGCGTCGGGGATCACCCGGCGAAGTTGTTTTTCGACATGGCTCATAAACCATACCGCTAACAGCACCGGGAATACCGTCCCCTGATAGCCGATCATGGCAATGTCGAGACCAAAAAAGTTCATGGTATGGAAACCCGACGCCACGCCCCAGGCGTTGGTCAACGCCGGATGCGTCAGAATCCCGCCCAGCGTCGCCCCCAGGTACGGGTTACCGCCAAATTCGCGGGCGGCGGTAAAACCAATCAGGATCGGCAAAATAATAAACGCTGCGGAACTGCACATGTCGAGCATGATGTAGATCGCGTTATCGGCATTCACCCAACCGTACGTTTTTACCATCCCCAGCAGGCCCATCAACAGACCCGATGCGACGATAGCAGGGATAATCGGCACGAAAATATTCGACAGCAGGCGTGCGATACGCTGGAACGGATTCAGCTTGCGCGCCGCAATGTCGGCAGCTTCAGACTTGGTGGATTCACCTATTCCCGCGGCCTGAATAAAGGCAGCATAGACTTTATTAACAACGCCGGTGCCGAAAATAATCTGCATTTGACCCGCGTTGCGAAAACACCCTTTGACCCCTTCGACCTGGCCTACCGCCTGCTGATCGGCCAGCGCATCGTCAACCAGTACCAGACGTAAACGCGTGGCACAGTGCGCCGCGCTGGCAATGTTCTCTTTTCCACCCAGCAGCGGAATCAGCGCGCGGGCAATATTATCGAAATCCATAAACACCTCTACCTGAACTTATTTTTATGATGACAGTGACGCCCCCGCCAGGCGGGAGCGTGAAGGGTTAAAACCAGGTTTCCATCTGTACCCCAAAGTTCCATTCCCCACCTGCGTTGAAGCCGCTGCTGCCAAAGGCATCATCGCTGGCGTAGTTATCCAGTTTGCTGCTCCAGTCCATCCATGTGGCGTACAACCGTAATTCCGGACGGCTGAAGAAATCGCCGATCTTGCCCGCTTTTAACGTCGGGGCAAACGTCAGTTTGTAGAAGCTCCCGTTCACCGCGTTGCGGTCCTTGTAGCCTTCCGGATTCAGATCCATGTATTGATAGCTACCCTCAAAGGCAAGGGCGAAGTTCTGCGTCACTTCCTTAATCAACCGCGTGTTGAGGGTGACCCACTCGTAGCTGTCGCCTTTGACATAACGATCTTTGCTGCTCTGCGCCAGCAGCGCAGGCGCGATATGCCAGCCGCCGCCGAGTGGCGTGACACCGTAACTGGCGAAACGCCAGGTATCGGCTTCTGACAGCAACGCCCCGTCGGAACCGATGCTTTTCACTTCTGCGCCCAGGCCGTGACCGTACAGTAATGCCGTTTTGGCAGAACCTTCACGCAGGCCGTAGAAGCTGTCGTTGTGCAAGCCCACCAGCGCATGGACGCCGTTGTTAGCGGCATCGGTTTTGATCGCATCGCCGTTGGCATCCTGACGGTCTTCGTTGTCCTTTGCGCGCATGCCGCTCACCATCACCTGCAGTGGACCGGCAAAGTGATTCATGCTCAAAATGTAGTTTTGAACGTTGTTGTCGATCTCCTCTTCGCTGCCGAAGTTGCGCCCGTAAATAGCGAAATTGCTGCGGAAATCGTCGTCCCATTTCACGTCATAGACCCCGCCCCCGGTCCCGGCCAGGAACACAACATCAGAATCGAGCCAGTGGATATCGAAGTTGTCACGGTCGAAACGCTTACCGGCCCAGAAGGTGCTGCTCTTCAGCGGTCCGCTAAAATCGGGCAAGCTGCCCAACTCTGCAAACGCCTGGCGAATATTCAGGTCGCTGGAGTCTGCTGACCAGTCGTTATAGGTTTTTTGACCATCGGCGAGCATCGCCTTA